>JAJRBL010000304.1 GCA_028679485.1 Methanospirillum sp.
ATATCCCCTCCCGATCATGTCCCGGCAATGATCGCTGGCGATGTTACTGAGTATAAAATCGTATTCCAGGGCAGGTAATCCGAGATATTTACGATAAATATTTGTTTTTAAAAAGAGGTATCCTGATATCTTATCAGCATATTCCGGTGAACTGAGATTATACGGGGATAAAACATCAATCATCCCGGGATAAACATAGAAATTGTTAGTTTCACTTGTTTCCGGGATCATCGCGGTATAATCAACCACTGCAATCAGATAATACGTACCGGGAGGAACGGAATCAGGAATAAGATCTGACGATGTACCGGTGATGTTCATGTAGCCGCTTACGGAGTATTCTGCCTCCTCCCTGATCCGATAATCATCGGAAGAGATCTCCGGATCAGGGGATAAAAAGAATGCAGTATAAAAGGTTCCTGCAGACTGGTTATTTTCATTTACCATCGTATAAGGAAAGACAAGTGGAGCTTCCGGTGCAGTCCAGGCACCTGTCGATACGGCGGGAATCGTGACAGTCAGATCCGGGTATCCCCCTTTCCAGGGTTTTCCCTGGGACACCTGTAGTAAATCCCCTGACCTCAGGGTATTGTCAGTCATGTCAAGATCAGTCTCCTTTTCATGGACTGATATCTCCATCAGGTATTCCCCTTCTGAAAGCCCTTCGGGGACAGAGAAAGAAAAGGGGATCTGCTGGCGGAGATTCGCCGGGAAAAAATCCGTGGTCTTGACCCCGAGCCATGCGGGAATGTGTCGGCCGGGACCGGCGCTCACGAGTATGAACTCAACCTCAATCCCCGATGCAGGAACAGGACCTGAATTTGTTACCAAAAGAGATCCTTCGATGGGATCCCCGGTTGATACGGATTCTGGCAGCCTGAGATCAGAGAGCGAGAGATCAGGTTTGAGGATAAATGACGTATTCATGGTGGTGTAGTTCAAATCGCCCAGGACACACGCCGAAAGGGAAATACTCGTGAATACCATGAAAAGTATTATAAAAAGATGCCGACGGGAATGTACCATTTGAACAAGTATTGATCGCGATACCATACATGCTTGCAGGAGATCAAAGAAAAGTTGACAGGTCGCAGGATGAATGAGATCCAAGATGTTCCCTGGCAGGTCCGGTAATTATCCGCCCCTGGTTTGTCCGTTTAAGGAAACCAATACGGATCAGGTACGGCTCGTATACATCCTCTATCGTCCGCGGATCCTCACCCACGGCTATCGATATCGTTTTAAGACCGACAGGACCCCCACTAAACTCATTGGCGATAATTCCGAGGATTCTCCGGTCCAGTACATCGAGCCCTTTTGAGTCCACTCCCAGAGCAGTAAGTGCCAAATCGGCGATCTCTTTGTCGATGCATCCGGTACCCCTGACAACCGCATAATCGTATACTCTCCTGAGTAACCGGTTTGCAATCCGGGGAGTACCCCTCGACCTGCAGGCAATCTCGGCAGAACCTTCGGTTGTGACCGGTATTCCCAGGATTCCGGCAGAACGGGTAATGATTACCTTGAGTTCCCCGGGGTCATAAAGATCAAGACGGAGAATAATCCCGAAACGGTCCCGAAACGGAGAACCCAGGAGGCCAAGTCTGGTGGTGGCCCCTACGAGGGTAAACCGTTCAAGGGGAAGTTGTATCGTTCTTGCAGAAGGGCCCTCCCCAATGAGTAGATCGATAGTATAATCTTCCATAGCCGGATAGAGAATCTCTTCAATGACCGGAGAAAGACGATGAATCTCATCGATGAAAAGAATATCACGATCCTTGAGCGGTGTCAGGAGGGCCGCCAGATCCCCCGGACGATCAAGAACAGGGCCGCTGGTGGATTCTATGGCAGTATGCATCTCCTGGGCGATGATATGGGCCAGGGTGGTTTTGCCTAGTCCCGGGGGTCCGGAGAACAGGACATGGTCGAGTGATTTGTTTCGCTTCCTGGCTGAAAGGATAGCTATGGTCAATGCTTCCTTTATATCGTCCTGGCCAACAAAATCTTCAAGGAGTCCGGGCCGTACCGATGGCTCATCCCGGTCTTCTTCCTGGAATTCAGGATACACATAGTTCGTCTGCATGAATGGTTCCTATTATTTTTTTCGAAGGTTCCGGAGAGCTTCCCTGACCAGTTCTGGCGAGGATTCGGGAAACGGCTCGGCCGTAACCTGCTGGACTGCTTTTCCAGCTTCATCCTGGCTGTAACCGAGCGAAATCAGGGCTAATATTGCATCCTGTACAGGAGAGGAGGAAACCGTGCCGGGGGAAGAGATCCCCTGTATTACCGGCAGCTTGTTTTTCAGTTCCAGAATTATTCTTTCTGCCCCTTTTTTTCCAAGTCCCGGCACTTTTGAGAGAATTTCAGGTTTCTGACCGGTGATTGCATCACAGATCTCTTCAGGGGTAAGCCGGCTCAGGAGAACAAGGGCAGTCTGGGGGCCGATATGAGAGACTGATATGAGTTTCCGGAACAATTCTACCTGCGACGGGGATGGAAAACCATATATCTGCAGGGCATCCTGCCTCACAATAAGCTCGGTATAGAGAATTTTTTCTTCCCCGGGTGAGAATTCAGTAGTCAGGGGATCCGGCACCCGTACCTGGTATCCGATCCCTCCTGCCTCAATAACGACATACCCGTCTCCGGTATCAACGATCTGGCCGCGAATTCTTGCGATCATGTATCAATCCTGCCTCCAGTGCATGTGACAGAGAGCCAGAGACAACCCGTCTGCTGCATCGTCCGGCCTTGGTATCTCGGACAGGCGAAGAAGACGCGATATCATCTGTTGCATCTGCATCTTGTCCGCCGAGCCTGTTCCGGTGATGGCGAGTTTGACCTGTTTCGGAGTATACTCGTACACGGGAATATTATGTTCTGCTGCTGCAAGAAGAATTACTCCCCTTGCCTCGCTCACCTGGAGGGCCGTGGTCGTGTTACGTGAAAAAAACAGTTTTTCAATGGAGATGCAGCCAGGTTGAAACGTATGAATCAACCCTTCAACCGACTGGTGAATGGTAAGGAGCCGGTATGCAAGATCCCCTGTCCGCGGGGTAGTCCGGATACAGCCCCAGGTATAGGCAACAGCGGTACGGCCTTCAAGACCTACTACCCCGTACCCGCAACTTGCATACCCGGGATCGATTCCCAGAACCGGTATTAATTCAACGTTCACAGATCATCCTGCATCTAGATATCGATGGATTCCACAGGATCGGTATTAATAGGTTGTTTCTCATCGATAAGGTGTTCATTCCAGATTCCCCGGTTTTTTATCAGCCATTCCTGGGCATTGATCCCTTCGTCACCGGGTGTAACTGATACCCGGATATAACTCCCGTCAGGCTGCATTATTCGTTTCTTGACAGAATCATGCAGATGAACCGGCAGTAAGGTCTGTACTATCTCCCGGCGTATACCGGGATCGAGAACCGGATATAAAACCTCTATCCTCCGGTTCAGGTTACGGGGCATAAGATCTGCACTTCCCATGAGGATTATCTCGTCTCCCCCGTTGTAAAAATAGTAGATCCGGGAATGTTCCAGAAAACGCCCGACGATGCTGGTTACCGAAATGTTATCAGATATTCCGGGAATACCGGGACGGAGACAACAGATTCCGCGGATCTGCAGTTCAACCCGTACTCCGGATTGGGAAGCACAGTACAATGCCTGTATCATCTCAGGATCCTGAAGGGCGTTTAACTTAAGAATGATATGGCCGTCATGATGTTCTTTCTGGCGACGGATCTCTCTTTCTATGAGCGAAAGAACCCCCCTCCGGATATAATTCGGGGAGACCATGAGGTGGTTATAGGCCATATATCTTGAATAGCCGGTCAGGGCATTGAAAAGATTTGATACATCCGAAGCGATTCCGGGATCTGCAGTAAACAACCCGATATCAGTATAAATCCTGGCGGTAGTTGCATTATAATTCCCTGTACCCATATGCACGTACCTGACTATCCCGTTTCGTCCTCTTCGCACGATAAGACAGAGTTTTGCATGAACTTTCAGCCCCATTATACCATACACCACATGAACTCCGGCATGTTCAAGGGCTTTTGCCCATCCGATATTATTCTCTTCGTCAAACCGGGCTTTTAATTCTACTACCACCGAGACGGCCTTACCATTCTCCCTGGCATCCAGGAGAGCCTTGATAATCGGCGAACGGGCACCGGATCGGTACAACGTCATCTTGATAGCCAGAACATCCGGATCCTGGGCTGCATGGTTGAGAAGGTTTATCACCGGCTGAAAACTTTCATAGGGATGAAACAGGATGATATCCCGGGATTTGATCGCCTGGAAGAGGTCCCCTTCATTTTCCATCCTCTTCGGGATGGAGGGGATAAACGGGGTATCTTTTAGGTCAGGACGATCCAGGTCAAGAAGACACATCAGGTCGGCCATCCCGATTGGTCCCCCCATACGATAAAATATATGGGGATAACCTGCCAGTTTCTCAGCCATCATGGCACATACTGACTGATCCATCCAGGAGGATACCTCGATACGTACAGGTCTTCCAACCCACCTCTTCCCAATCGATTCTTCTACTGCTGTCAGGAGGTCGTCTGCCTCGTCCTCTTCAATCTCGATATCGGCATCCCGGGTCACCCGGAATGGATACGCAGCCCTGACATCCATCCCTGGAAAGAGAAGATCCAGGTTTTCAGCCATCATATCCTCAAGAAAAACCAGTTCGGTTTTTTTGGTATTTCCCGGTTCAGTCTCTTCAGAGGAGACGGGAACAAGCCGGGGAAACAATTTATTCGGGATCTTTATCCTGGCAAACAACTCCTCCTTATGTCCCCGTTCACGGAGGATTACTGCAAGATTCAGTGCAAGATTTGATATGAAAGGAAACGGATGCGATTTGTCAAATGCAAGGGGAGTAAGGACAGGAAATATCTCCCTGATGAAATAACTCCGCAGGTACTTTTTCTGGCCTTCATCCAGAGTATCATACGAATGGATGATAATTCCTTCGTTTCGGAGGGCGGGAATTATCTCCTCATTCCAGACCGTTGCTGATTCTTCAAGAAGAGGTGCCAGTGAATGGAATATTGCATCCAGTTGCTGACCAGGTGTAAGACCATCAGGGGGAGCCTTGAGTACTCCCTCGCTCAGCTGCTGGTGCAGGCCGGATACCCGGATCATAAAAAATTCGTCGAGATTATTTGCAAAAATGGCAAGAAATTTCACTCGTTCAAGAAGCGGGTGGGACGGATCCTTTGCTTCCTCCAGAACGTGCCTGTTGAACTGGATCCATGATAATTCACGGTTGATATACAGACCAGGATCTGTCAGGTGTATGGTTTTGGAATATTCCCGGTAGGGATTATCAGGATCTCCTGGCATTTTCATTTGCAAAGTAATATAGGTAAAAAAGAATA
>JAJRBL010000029.1 GCA_028679485.1 Methanospirillum sp.
CGAGGATAAACTTTCAGCAGCTTTCTCCCCCAGGACAAAGGCGGTAATTCTAAATACCCCTAATAACCCTACCGGAAAGGTATTTTCAAAACAGGAACTTTCACAGATACGTGATCTCTGTATGGACTATGATGCCTGTGTGTTTGTGGATGAGATCTACGAGCACATTACCTTTGACGGGTATAAACACCTCTCTCTCTCCTCACTTGAGGGGATGTCTGACCGAACCGTGACTATCGGAAGTTTTTCAAAGACATACAGCGTTACTGGCTGGAGAGTCGGTTATACCCTGGCTGCTCCTGCACTCACTGACGAGATAAGAAAGATTCATGATTTTCTGACGGTCGGTGCACCAGCCCCGCTTCAGCATGCCTGTGTCACGGCATGTACCTTCCCTCCCTCCTATTACCGGGAACTCGCGGAGATGTACACCAGAAAACGGGATATCTTATACAAAGGGCTAATAAATGCCGGTTTTTCCTGTAAAAAACCTCAGGGTGCATACTATCTGTTCAGTGAGATCGAAGGGTTCGGGATGGACGATGTCACGTTTGCCAGGTACCTGGTCGAGCATGTCGGAGTCGCGGTGGTGCCGGGGAGCAGTTTTTATAAGTCCGGCGGATCAGGAAAGGTTCGGTTCACCTTCTCAAAAGAGGAGGAAACCCTTCATGAGGCGTGCTTGAGGCTTGAAAATATCAATGATTATCGATAGTAGCACACAATAAACGGTACAAGACAAAGTATCGTGCACCTGCCCCGGATGCGGCACCAATATAACCAGATAAATCGTGATTCAAAGTCAAATTTCCTGCAAAATAAGAAATCTTCGAAGTAATGGAATTGTCAATAACGGAGAACCGTAATGAATCAGACAGATGGGGAGATGAAAAAAAAGGAGAGATTGAAGAAGTTGGTAGTTTTTTGATAAAAAAGCAGAATACTCTGATTTAACCCGATATTCTTTTATTATGAAAAACCCGGGTCTCTCCGTACCGGCTTGACCGAATTCCGGATCCGGTTCTTCAGGAAGAACGGAAGATCATCATTCCCTTGTTATTCCGGCCAATGAAGATCCCAGCGTAATCACTTCCCGGGTACATGCTCCGATCCCCATGCTGCCATCTGTTCCAGGATGGGAACCAGACTTTTCCCTTTTTCCGTTAAGGAATATTCCACCCTGGGCGGTATCTCCGGGTATTCTTCGCGATGGATCAGATCCTCACTTTCTAGGGCACGTAACTGCTGGCTCAGGATTTTATCTGATATCGTCGGCAGTCGTTTCTTGAGCTGCCCGTACCGCTGCACGTTCTCGGAATAGATCAGCCATAGTAAAACACATTGCCATTTTCACCCGACAATAGAAACGGTGTACGACATAGGGCAGACCAGGGGATCGATAGGCCCTTCTTTCACGTGATCACTCTCCTTTTCGTAAGTATCTCACCAGATTGTTCGTCTGTACTTTAACTCAATGTACCTTCTTATAACAATCTGCAAAAAAACCGAGGAAAAAGAAGTGGTACCTCATATGATTAACCGTCCCCCGTTGGTGATAACCGCAGCGCAAAGATATCTCTCCCTCGTAAAAGGCGAATCCATAGATTCGTGGATAAACATCTGGGCCGATGATGCAGTTGTGGAATTCCCGTACGCCCCGGATCCCAATCCCCGGCGGCTGGAGGGGAAAAAGGCAATTTACGAATATTACAAAGATATCTCCCCGGTATTTGAACTGCTCAGGGAAAAACCGCTGGTATCCTACCTCTCTACCGATCCCCATGTCGGGGTATTCGAGATCTCTCTTGAGTTTTTCATCAGGTCGACAGGAAAGGATTACATCCAGGATTATATCAGCGTGGTAAGGGTCAGTGATGACGGCCTGATCGTCTTCTACCGAGAATACTTTGATCCGGTTCGTGGACAAAAGGCCTTTCATCCCGAGGGGTAAGATCATGAAAGTGCTCGGAATACTGGGTAGCCCGCGTCCGAACGGCAATACGGCAACTCTCCTGTGCCAGGTTCTTGCAGGTGCAGCTGCTCAGGGTGCCACGACAACCATGATCTCTGCAGATAAACTCGCAGTCCGTGCCTGTACAAACTGTGATGCATGCAAAGGGACCGGGCAATGCGTCATCGACGACGATATGCAGGAAGTCTATTACAGGATAAACGAAGCTGACGTTGTCATTTTCGCATCTCCCAATTATATGGGCGGGATTTCAGGACATCTCAAACCGCTCATCGACCGGCTGTATCTCTACCTCTCGGTGAACGAAACAGGAGAATTAAGGACAACGATAGAAAATCCGAAAAAAGTTGCACTGCTTCTCACGCAGAATGCTCCCCGGGAATACACGCATTACACCGAGGCTTTCACCCCATTACGGGGCGTTCTTCACCTGATCTTCCAGGGGAGTTTTGATCCGGAGAAAGAATCATTGGTTGCACCAATGCTCGTCGCACCATCCATGAATGGCTCAAGAAGCGTAGTGGACAACCCGCACTTCCTGCAGGAAGCATATGACTTCGGTGCCGGATTGGTACGGACAAAATGAGATGCAGGGAGGATCCTGCGGGAAAATAGAGAAGATTCACGGATTGCAGGTAAGGCAGCGGGAACGATGCACACAGAGTAAGCCCTGACACGTGCTGCAGGTATACTTTTCAGACTGATGAGCCAGGAAAGCATCCATGCCCTTGTCCCTGATCTCGATCAGGTTCTCGATCATGCTCATCCCGTATTTCGTACGATATCTGGTATCCAGCTGCTTCAATCGCTTACAGGGCATGTCTTCACATTCATAACAGAAATGAGAGGCATTATCCCGGTTCGTGGGACAGTTCCTGATAATGCATGACTGGCAGAATTTGGATTTATCCGGGCTGTCTCCCCAGCATCCCGGGCATTTCTTCCTGGAACGCTGAAAGGCCTGGCATAAGGCACAATTCATACCACAGGGGGCGATCAGTCCGGGGGTGAGGATGGGATGAATCTTTTCCATACATCCTGTTGAGGTGGTACCTATTTATACCTGGTAAATCTGCCAGAATCATCCTCTTCGGCTGTTTATCAGGCACCACCGTCTGGTGATCGTCCCTCCGGAAGGCCAAGGGCTTTCATCCCGTCCGGGAGGTACCGATATCCGGCGGGGCGAATGGCACTGGCATGCACCGATCCCTTCCTCCGCCCGAAAGGGTTAGTGCCTCCCGTTTCCTGCCTTCCTCTCGCTGGCAATCTCCTTCGCGAACCTGCTGATCTCCCTGAACTTCTTCTTCTCAAACCGTTTCAGTCCGATATCAGCCTTATCCCGTTCAAACGCCACTTCTTTCAGGATCTTCTTATACCTGGCGAGCCGGTCGGGATCCAGTACCCCTTCTTCGACCGCCTGGCGGACGGCACATCCCGGCTCACCATCGTGGGAACAGTCTGAAAACCGGCACCTAGTAGCATACTTTAGGATATCGTCAAACGTCTCTGCGATGCTCTCCTCTGCGGTCCATACCCTGATCTCCCGAAGGCCGGGCGTGTCTATCAGCGAACTTCCGTCAGGAAGGGAGAGAAGATGCCTGACCGTAGTCGTATGATGCCCTCTTCCGTCATCTTCCCTGATATCTCCGGTCTCCTGGACCGTCTCCCCGGTGAGTGCATTGGTAAGGGTTGACTTCCCGACTCCTGATGAACCGACGAAGACCACGGTTCTTCCCGACCCGAGGTAGGGGTTCAGGTCTTCGAGTCCGGTCTTCTCCGCGGCACTCACCGGGACGACCGGGATATCCCTGATCTCCCGGGTTATTACCCCGACCTGGCCTGCGATATCAGGAGAGGTGTCTGCCTTATTCAGGATTATCACCGGCCTCGCACCCGAACTCCTGGTTATGAGCAGGTAGCGTTCCAGGCGTGGAATGCTCAGATCTGACCCGGGTTCGGTCACGATGAAGACCGTGTCGATATTGGCGGCAATCACCTGTTCTCCGGCAGAATCCCCTGCACCGCCACGGGCAAGCGAGTTTTTCCTCTGCAGTATCGCGACTATGATCCTGGTTGCCGATTCAGGCTGGTTCAGAATCACCACGAAATCCCCGACGACCGGGAAGATCTTTCCGGACCTCATCGCTCCCGATACCGGGACCGAGATTATCCCATCCTGGACGATCACCTCGTACCTGGTCTTGTGTACGGTGCAGACCCTGCCGGGTATGTACGGTCCCTTGAAGGTTATCCAGAGATCCTGCCAGTACTGGTTCCACCCGGGTAAGGCAAAGGATGACGATGAATATGAACGGTTGTCAGTATTCGGCATGAAAAGAGGTCATCCCCGGGGTATAACTGATTTATCCTCATCCGGGGGAGGAATTGTGTGGTCAGCCTTTTGTTTCAGGTGTCTGTCTGCGAGGTAACCCGGGGATGCATCATCATGCTCTCACCCCCGATTCATTGCCGGTGTCAGGGAATCTGAAACATCCTTGCGGTATTGTCATAACGAAAAGTACCCCTTCTCCCGGTTCACCCTTCTCTTCGATCGATAGATTGGTGATACCGAGGATCTCGCGGATCAAGAAAAGCCCGAGACCTGTATTCTTACCATAGCCCTTCTGAAACAGGTTGGGTTTCTCCCTGGCGTGATCTTGTCGTGATGATCCTTTTCGGCGTGATTTTCAACAATATTGTCGGAGCGATCTGGGGTTCAGCATCGCTTGCACTGGGGGGCATGATCTTGTGGTCCTATATTTTCCCCACTTTCTATGCCTGGTTTATCGGTAATGTTGTCTTATGCCTCGTTCTGCTTCCGGCGAACCTCCATATCATGACCCCCCGGATCAGGCACCATGAATTGTTTGTCAGCGGATACTGGAGATGAAGGGTATCCAGGTGGAAGACCGTCTGGGATGCCGGTTACGGTGGTAGGGGCCGGAAGGACGGGAAGATGACCGACTCCCCCTCCGCGATGGGACGCGAACACCCACGGTCACCAGGCCCCGTACCTGGCACCGCTCCCCCCAGAAAAGAGGTGTTGCAACCGGTTGCAACTCCAAAAACCAAACGGATCTGATCGTTACCCGGGTATACGCTGGATTTTCTCACTCCCCTGATCGCACGGGTAAACCCGGTGCAACCATCGGAAGATCGCCCTCTTTGCCCGGGCTGCAGGGAACGGGTTCCATCTCCGCAAATATGGTAACATATCCCCTGAATTTGGTTTCAGACTCATTTCTATCGGTTTTATCGGTATCACTTATACACTGTTTCAGACAACACTGGTATGTCACACGGAGCCTGCACAGTTGCGTCGGGAAGCCGGCCAATAATCAGGTTCTCTGTAACCGAGCAGCGTTCAACATGTCCTCCTACAAATGTTGTACCACTCTCATCATCCAACAGAAATTCCCCGGTCAGGAGGGGATTTCATCTCCTCCGTTCTCTTCCTCCTGACCATAACCAAACTTCACCCGGCCGCCGGTGCGGCCGGCTTTCCTCCTCCAGTATTCAGTTGAGTACCTCTGACTTCAGGATTGAACCGTACAGTTACTCAAGCAGCACCACCCGTATTAATCTGGCAAACGTGCATTGCTCATGTTTGACGATGGTTATCAGGTTATACCAATGAGAAACAGTAATATTCTCCGGGATAAGTGGATAATGGGCAGAGCAGGCTTTAGAATAACCTTCTTTTTCACATAGATTATTCTAAACCTCATGCAGTGCACTATAACACGATAAGGGCAGATTATGGATTACCTGCCCTGGTCCGGAATAGCCAGCTTGACACGGTTGCCCAGGGCTTTTCAGACAGCATGGCCTCGACCCTGACTTACCCGTGGAACGGATCGCATGAAGCCGGGGGGAATAAATGGTCGGGAACCGGTGGAAGAATGAAGACCATCCTCGGCATGGGTTTTGCCTATCCTGCCGAGAATATCATGCGGGTAAGCGGAACGGAAACCAGGTTCGGATGTGATAATGTCCCCATGTTCGTGGAGAAAACAGCCAACAGCATCGCCGTATATACGGCCCTCTCCTGGGTCGAGCATGACGGCTGTGCCAATAACGGTCACCGGAAGACGGTGCTCAGTGATCCGGCAAATTACGGGGGTACAACCGAATATCTCCCGACTGATGTAGGGATAGGGATTGCAAAGGGATCTGACGGGCAGTATTATATCACCGCAGAATTTGCCCATAAGAACTGATCCTTTTTTTCAAGTTTAGGGTCCGGTGAAGGGGGGTGGATACCGGTGAGAATAAAACAATTCTAATCATAGAAGATTCTAACCAGTTTTCATATGATCTCCGCCCCGGCCTTACAGAACATGTTACGGGATCTTATCACGCAGTATGGTCCTCCCAACGACTCAAATACCCACCTTTATTACTCAGCACTGAAGAGTTCCCTGGCGGACGAGCCCAGGGAAGAGGGGCTCCTGGAACTCTCACTCCATTATCGCGTTCCCGGCCGTCTTTTTGAATACCAGCATGATCCCCGGGTCATCGATCACCTAGTCAGGGAACTCGCAACGAACTATCAGGTTGACGGCCATGCGGCTGAATGGATAGTAAAAACCTGGGCTAAATCCATGGGAATGTACGTTCCTCCCTATCAGCCCCAGGACCAGCCAAACCAGCAACCGGTAGAACAACAGCCTCCTCAGAGTGGTTCCTATTCTCCCGTTTCTCCTGTCGGTTCCTATCCCGGAACAGATGGTCAGTCGTATGGCGAATACCCGCCTCCTGTAGGTACCGGGTACCAATATTCTTCGCCTGGCGATTATCCCCCGGGTGTCCCTCATCAGTGGCCCGATCAACAGCCCTATGAAGAGACCGGCGTTCTGATCGGAAAGAAAAAGCGGTCAGTCGGGTATATCGTGGCAGCAGGTGTTATCCTGGTTGTAATCCTCGCTGCAGGAATATTCACGGGATATATCGGTCTTCCCCTGAATAATTCGGATTACAAGAATGAAATCGACAATACCACCGATCTCTTAGGATCTGATGTCGCTCACTGGAATACTCTTGCCGTATCGAGTACAGGCGAGGCTGCCAGGGATGCGGCAGGCGTATTATACCAGGATATTCTCAGTGCCGAAGAACGTGTCGATTCCGTATCCTGGCCTAATAATGCGATAAAAACCAAGTACCTCAATAGTTTGCAGAAGATGGAAGGGGGTGCGAAGTTCATGTCGACCGCTGAGCAGTATCTCTCTATGCCAAACGCCCTTGAGATGGCAAAAGATGCGGGACAGCAGATAAAAGACGGGATGTCGGGGATCATCGATGTCGCGACTGAATGGAATCCTGATGCCAGGGAGACCTTTACCCAGAAACTCGAGGACGGAGTTGCAAGTTCGAATACGTATCTGTATTGATCGTTGACTGAAAAATCCTTTTTTGCCGACGGTGAGAATCGACGTCTTTAATCCAGAATAATCCCGGTACTTCTCCATTCCCTCGTCAGGATCAATCCACTCTCGTGATCCGATACTTCTTGTCCCCGTTCAGGTGATCTCCTGACATGATACCGGTATTGAACTCCAGGTTTCCGGTATTGAACGAGTTTCCAAAGGTTATCTTTCCCTCCCCCCGTGACGGGGTGATGATCTGGTTTCGTATCGTGGTTGAGGTATACGTAAAGGCGAGAACATCTCCGGAGAGTGTCCCGGAGAGATCAACACCTACATCGGCGTAGTCATACGATTTCTCCC
>JAJRBL010000305.1 GCA_028679485.1 Methanospirillum sp.
CCGCACTGGTGATCAGAGATACGGCTTTTCAGAAGCAGCCTGACAAGGAGATTATATCCCCGGCTTTTGATCTCACGCCCCAGGCTCCGGGTAATATTGCTGCCAGGGAGAAGACGTGATCCGGTTGCGATATCGTAGGCATCGCCCACTGCTTTCAGTAACTCCTCCAGGTACCGGATATCGGTGGCCATATCCACATCGAAATAACAGAACAGGTTTCCTCTTGCCATCATTACAGCCGCTGACAGGGCAGATCCCCTGCCAAGCCGCTCATCCCGGTGCAGATGCCTGATATGCGGGTCAGTACCGGCACAGTCCCGGGCAAATTCAGCCGAACCGTCAGTGCTTGCATCTTCAGCGATGATAATCTCATAATCCGCGGCAATTTTTCCCAGGACTGCGGAGGTTAACGGAATTGCTTTTTGTAATGCGATCAGGTCGTTATAAACCGGTATTACTGCAGTAACAGAGAGAGTGATACTCACAAAACTGCTCCATTCCCACAGGATCTCACGAGCTCTTCTGCTACACGGAATCCGGCACGAATCGATCCCTCGATACTCCTTTCAGGATAATTTTCCGGGGAGAACATACCTGCCATAAAGAGACACGGAACATGAACCTTATCCATCATCTCCCTGTACCCGGTAAGGTAGAGCGGGCCTGCATACCGGCTGCACGACATCTCTGCACGGATTATCTCGTCGGGATGAACCGAAAACTTCCTGCTGAAATCGTGAATCATCAGTTCCTGGAGATTAGACGCAGGATCACCGGTGAAATATGATGCAAGATACACCAGGTGTTCTCCGTACCATTCTTCAGGGACTAAACAGGTATGCCCGATAACCGCACCATACGGCGCATCATCGTACATATTGATCCAGTATATCCCGTTCGTGACCTGTCGTCTGAGAGCCAGGGTAAGGCATGCAGCCCCCTGGTACGGAAGTTCACCGGTATCAACCCCTGCTTCCCGGAGTCCCTCCGGGGCGATTGTCGCGATTACCTGGTCGTAGATCTCGCCGTTTACCCTCCAGGATGAACCATCCCGGGCAAGCTGACACAGGGGAGTCCGTAACCTGATATCTCCTCCACGAGCGGTAATCGCCCGGGACAACCCCTTGAGCAGGATGGAAAAACCCCCTTTCAGGTAACCGAGCCGTTCCCCGGATGCACCACGGTCAGAACGGATTGCTACCCGGCTGACAAGCCATGCTGCAGAGACTTTTCCTGCATTCAGACCGAATTTTGAACGAAGCAGAGGCTGGAAAAAGGTATCATAGATCTCCCTCCCCAGGTGCCGGATAATGAATTCTTCTGCGCTGATGGCGTCAAGTGAAGATAGTCCATACTTTTTTGCCCGGAGGGTGAAGAGTGCAAGCCTGGTCTTTTCATATAACGAGAGGTACGGGTACCGGAGTATCTCCCCCGGTGTCGTAAGCGGATATATCCGGCCATCCTTGAATGTCCCGGTTGATCCCTTGAGCCAGACGACATTATCTGCGAGATGCAACTCGTAGAGCAGGCTTAATAACGTATCATCGCCAGAGAAGAAATGGTGATAAAAACGCTCCACAGAGTAGCCGTTCCAGCGATAATACGAGAGAAGACCGCCAATATCTTCCGTTTTTTCATAAACTGTGACCTGGTGGTCAGGGGAAAGTTTATACCCTGCAGCAATGCCGGTTAATCCCCCCCCTATGATCGCAATATGCATATCCGGTTATAATCCCTTAGATATTCCCATCCTGCTCATTGAAGAAGCTTTTTGAATGTATAAAGGAAAGATGTACCAAATATTCAGTCTCCCTCGATTTCGAACAACTGGTGTACCTCCATGAAAGTATTTTTTATTGGATTTGGACAAGCGGGCGGGAAAATTGTCGACAAATTCATCGAGTATGATAAACGGACTAACGGCGACAGTTTTCGTGCCATTGCGGTGAATACAGCCCGTACTGACCTGATGGGACTTCAGCATCTTGATTTTGAAGACCGGGTGCTGATCGGTCAGACAACGGTAAAGGGGCATGGTGTGGGACCAGATAATGACACGGGTGCCCAGATTACCTTTGATGAGATCGATATCATAATGAATGCAATTGACCGGAAAGGGATCGGCGAAACTGAAGTATTCATTATCGTGTCAGGTCTTGGAGGAGGGACGGGATCCGGCGGTTCCCCTGTACTTGCACGCCACCTGAAGAAAATATACAAGGAACCGGTATATGTCCTGGGTATACTCCCGGCTCCGGAAGAAGGGCGGTTATAGTCGTATAATGCAGCCAGAAGTCTCGCAACCCTGGTAAAGGAGGCTGACAATGTTATCCTCTTCGATAACAGTGCATGGAAAAATGAGGGCGAAAGTATCAAAGGAGCTTTTGAGCGGCTGAATGATGAAATTGTACGGCGCTTCGGCCTCCTGTTCAGGGCCGGCGAGATAGGTAATCTTGGCATAGGAGAGATGGTTGTTGATTCAAGCGAGATCATCAACACGCTCCGTGGAGGAGGTATCAGTTCGGTAGGGTATGCGATCAGCGAAGTCGCTGAACCGGTTTCTATGGAAAGGGACCGGGGATTTATCGACCGGATCATAGGGAGAAAACAGATAGAAGAACGCCGTCCGGAAGATAAACTTCTTGGAGAGGACAAGACTTCGAGGATCTTATCCCTGGTCCGTCGGGCTATGCTGGGACGACTTACCCTTCCCTGTGAATATTCGACAACAAGCCGGGCGCTTGTCCTTGTGGCCGGTCCTCCTGATGAACTGGACAGGAAAGGGATTGAAAAATCCAAAAGCTGGGTTGAAGAGAATATTGCAGGTGTAGAGGTTCGTGGAGGAGATTATCCTGCACAGAGCAGGTATGTCGCTGCGGTGGTTC
>JAJRBL010000306.1 GCA_028679485.1 Methanospirillum sp.
CCTCGCTGCGGAAGGAACCGGGCCGGTTTCATTGTCCGCCATCGGGGCAGAGACTATCGATGATTTTTCAGCCGAAGGCCTCACCGGGCTTCAGTCTGTTGATTTAAACGGCACCATGTCGGTAAAGGAGGCTATCAATGAACTTGAGGCGTCTCCGTACGTCGCATATGCCGAACCGAACTACATTATTTCACTCTCTCTTCCTGAGACCGAACCGGCCGGCAATGACACGGACTCTGATATTTCAGCACTATCCTACCCGAACGATCCGAAATATGCGGATCAGTGGGGCCTTTCGAATACCGGCCAGACAGGAGGAAAATCGGGTGATGACATCAGTGCCTCGGGAGCCTGGGATGTCACAACCGGTTCATCAGATATCGTTGTGGCAGTCATAGACACCGGGGTTGATTATACCCACTCGGATCTCGCCGCCAATATCTGGACAAACCCGGGAGAGATAGCAGGAAATGGCAAAGACGATGATGGAAACGGGTACGTTGACGATCTCCACGGGTATGATTTCATCAACAATGACAATGACCCGATGGATGACAACGGTCATGGAACCCATTGTGCCGGTGTTATCGGGGCAGTAGGGAATAACGGGGTAGGTATTGCAGGTATAAACTGGAAGGTAAAGATTATGCCGCTTAAATTCCTCAGGGCTGACGGAACCGGAGACACTGCTTCATCGCTGAATGCCATCGCCTATGCGAGAAAGATGGGTGCCGATGTCATCAGTTGTTCATGGGGAGGAACGGCAAAAAGCCAGGCACTCGAGGATGCCATCTCCTCAACGAATGCCGTTTTTGCCTGTGCATCAGGTAATGAAGGGGTAAATACCGACGTTACCGGTCATTATCCCTCCGGGTTTACCGAGGACCAGATAATATCCGTGGCTGCCTCCGATGAAAACGATGGAATACCCTCATTTTCCAATTATGGAGCAACAACGGTGGATGTCGCGGCTCCGGGAGTAGCTATCCTCTCGACGTACCCGGGTTCGAAGGGTTACGAGTACGTCAAGATGAAGGGAACCTCAATGGCGACCCCCCATGTCGCCGGTCTCGCAGCACTCCTGCTTGCAAAGGACGGATCCCTCTCTCCATCAACCGTAAAGTCAAAGATTATGAGTTCAGTCGATACTCTCACGGCATTTTCAGGCAAATGCGTATCAGGCGGAAGAATTGACATGGCAAAAGCCCTCGGGGGGGGTAGCGGTTCAACGACCGGTGTGACCACGCTTCCGGGAATGAGTAATGTTCCCCGTGATCTTGACGGCGATGGAAAATACGAGGATGTCAACGGGAACGGCAGGGCAGATTACTCGGATGTAGTCCTCTTCTTTAAACAGATGGACTGGATCTCATCAAACGAACCGGTATCAGCATTTGACTTCTCAGGAAACAACAGAATCGATTATACCGATGTAGTCAAATTATTCCAGTTAATATAATAACCGGAAAGGAGAGAGGATGTAATGAATCTCCTTATTCCCTTCCCTGTTCTGACCATTCATCAAAGAAAGAGATCTCCTTAACTGCCTTTTTCTTTGGGATTTCAATCTTTTTTGGATATCCGGCAGGGATGAGCGAAACCAGCGAGTATTTCTCAGGGGTATGCAGGAGTTCACAGATCAGGGGTGCATATTCTTTCTTGTCACCGGCAACCCAGCAGGTACCGACACCGTATCCCTGGAGACAGATAATGATGTTCATGGTTGCCGCACAACAGTCTTCCAGGTAATATTTCGCCTCTTTCTCACCAAAGACAGTAAAACACGCGGCTGCTTCAGATATGAACGAGCCGTGATCGGTGATACCGGCGATCTTCGAAAGCAGGTCACGACTCGTAACCACCCCGAAGAGCCAGGGCTGAATGTTCATC
Source organism: Methanospirillum sp. (assembly GCA_028679485.1). Taxonomy (GTDB): domain Archaea; phylum Halobacteriota; class Methanomicrobia; order Methanomicrobiales; family Methanospirillaceae; genus Methanospirillum. Next base: position 1,891 of record JAJRBL010000306.1, read on the forward strand.
GCAGTAGGAGCAAGATGGGCACAGTCAAGTGCATCCCTGATGATCTCATCGCTCAGGCCCGCCTCGGTATAGGATCTGACACTCCGCCGGGATTTGATAATAGTTGCTCCAAGATTCATGACATAACCTCCAGATTAAAACTCATGGTATGTACCTATCCAGGATTGTTACGGTTTTTATACGTTGCTGCAGCTTTTTTACAGGACCTGGCAGGTTATCCAGATCCGATTAAAATTCCGGTACAAAGGGAGGTTGGATCTCTCCTCGCTTCAGGATACCGTGATCCAGTCACGGTACCTCTCTGAGAAAGAGGTTGCCAAACCGTAGAAATCCTGAACATTATAGTACCCAATAATTCTCATCCGTTTTTGAAGTATTTGCCCACCGACTACATAAACTGCTCGATTGCGGATGAACAGGGTGATGCAACCCTTGCCTCTTTAACGTTCTCCGAGATGAAGGAGAAAGGTATCCAGGAATTGACCGGATTACTTACGACTAACCGGCCCTTCCCATGGCTGAAATGATCGGTAATGACTCGTATAGCCAGTCATGTAGAGAGGGTATAAAACAGGCCGATGATCTCACCATATATCCGGTCATTTGAAATAACACATATATCATTGATAACATAATCAGGAGTATCTGCCATATACCATGTCTTGCGCTGACCATATCACCCCGGATTACCATCCACAGAACCGGGAAGACCTATGATATCGATTCTGTACATCGATGACGAGACGGATCTGCTTGTACTCTGCAAGATCTTTCTCGAACGGACTGGCGAGTTCAGGGTAGATACTACCACTTCTGTACAGAATGCATGGGAACTGTTGAAAGACGGATCCTACGATGCAATTATATCTGATTACCAGATGCCGGAAACAAACGGCATCGAATTTCTTGAGCAGGTCAGATCCTCATTAGGAGATATCCCCTTTATTCTCTTCACCGGAAAGGGACGTGAAGAGGTTGTAATCAGGGCAATCGACAGCGGGGTCGATTTCTACCAGCAGAAAGGCGGGGATCCCAAAGCCCAGTTTGCTGAACTCACCCATAAAGTGAAGAAGGCTGTAGAACGAAGCCGGGCAGTTCATGCACTGGAAAAAAGCGAAGAGAGAATGCGACTGGCATTCGAAGGGGCAAATGAGGGGCTGTGGGATATCAATATCGCTACCGGCGAGGTGTACCTGAGTCCCCGGGGATGCGAAATGCTGGGGTATTCTTCCGATGATATCAAAAACTTTTCTCATGGCAGATGGCGGGAAATTGTTCATCCTGATGATCTTTTACAGACACTCACCAGGCTGGATCATAATCGAAAGAAGGAGATAGAATTTTTCGAGTCTGAAGAACGGATCCTGACGAGATCAGGAGAATGGAAGTGGGTACTGACACGGGGAAAGATCTTTGAACGTGATGAAGAGGGGCATGCAGTCAGGTTTGTTGGAACCCATACCGATATCACCGGACAAAAAATGGCACAGGAAGAACTTCTTGCTGCATACGAACAGATAGCAGCCTCCGAAGAGGAATTACGGGTCCAGTTCGAAGAACTTTCCAGCCTGAAGGATACCTTGCAGGAGAGTGAAGCACGGTACCGGCTGCTTGCAGATAATGTCCAGGATGTTATCTGGACGACCAACGAGAAGATGGCGTTTACCTATGTCTCACCATCAATACAGTCCCTGTTCGGAGTAACCCAGAAAGAAGCACTGGAAAAACCGTTTAGTACCTTTGTGACCCCGGAATCCTACCAGGAACTTATCACGCATGTCTCCCGGTGGAAGGATGCCATCATGGCCGGGCATAAAATCACGGATAAAATCATCATGGAACTTGAATTCCTCGGCAGGGATGAGTCAACCATCTGGACTGAAATTACGATATCCATGGTATATGACAACGAAAACAGGTTCAACGGGATAGCAGGAGTGACAAGAGATATCAACCAGAAAAAGAAGGCTGAAACAGCAATCCGGAGGGCAAACCGTCAGCTCAGTCTCCTGTCCGGGATTACCCGTCATGACATCCTCAATAAAATCTCTATCCTGAAAGGAGTGCTTTCGATCATGAAACCGGAGAGTATCCATCCAGAACAGATTGAATTTTACCAGATGATGGATGATTCAGTACAGCATATTCACAACCAGATCAATTTTGCCTGGGTGTACGAAAAACTGGGAGTACGAGAGCCGCAATAGATACAACTGGACTCTATCCTTCCCTATGCATGTGTTCCCGGTTCAATCACCCTGACTACAGATATCGGGGGTATCTCACTCTTTGCTGATGCCATGTTGGAAAAGGTGTTCTACAATCTCCTTGACAACTCGATCAGGCATGGGAAACATGTCTCCAATATGAGAATTTCGGCATCCCGGGAAGGGGATAATCTTCTGGTGGTTTGGGAAGACAACGGGGAAGGAGTTGCAGACGAAGATAAAGACCTGATTTTTGAACGGGGATATGGAAATAATACCGGATTCGGACTGTTCCTCGTGAGAGAAATACTCGCCCTTACTGATATCTCCATCAGGGAGACGGGTACCAGGGGAAAGGGAGCACGATTCGAGATCTCGGTCCCGAGAGGTGCATACCGGTATTAGTCATAGCTCATATGTCACTCCGGTACCGGAAAAAAATTGTTCTCTACCGTTTCCGGAGAGAGATGAAAAGGATAAGTGCAGCGAGAACAGGGATCAGGGCCAGGGGTGATCTTGTCGGTTCAGGCTGTACCGGTTCAACGGTTGTTTGAACCATGTGTGGTACCTCCGTGGGAACCGGGGTTAGTGAAGGCAGCGGGGTAGCCGGGGTTGTGATGGCTGGTGGCGGAGATGCCTTTGGGGGAGCAGGGACCGAGGGGCTCTTCACTTGTGCCGGAATACCTGTTGGGAGAGGAGTTGAGACCCTGGTTATCTTCTCTCCATCAGAACCAGGGGAGATCTCTATCGCGGTATCAGATCCCGATTTTATAAGGGGATTGACATTCTGGATAAGCACCTCAACCGGTTCGGAGATTCCCCCGCCCAGGTC
>JAJRBL010000307.1 GCA_028679485.1 Methanospirillum sp.
CCCTGCAGGTTCAAATTCGCGTATTGCACCCTTCGCGAACTCTTTTCTGGGTTCAGAGAAATCGAACCGAAGAGAGGGATCCGCAAAGGTAATCTTTACCCTGGCATCGAAGCAGAATGCATCCCGCCTGCCGAAATGTGCTGCCCCGACGATTGCCGCATATTCGCCCTGGTGTCCCACGTTCATGGCGTAATTAGGATAATTCGGACCCCTGAGTTCTCCCATCGCACCCCGGTCAGGTTCCATGGAGAGGGAATTTGCCGATCCACACTGGTCCTGGAGATCGTACCCGAAGAACCCGAGCCGTGACCAGCCGTCCTTGTGAACGATCATCGAGAGATACCAGCCGTTGAGACCTGCATTCGAGTTCCCGGTTCCCATCGAACAGGTGATACCGGAAGCTGCTGCAAGAACGGCAGCACGTTGGGATCCTCCGAAATGATCCTCCATCAGGGTCGGGAACTGCTCGTACTGTTCCATCCCGTAGAGGGTCACTTCAGTGGCGAGATCGTTGACCATATCCTGGGTTGGTCTGATGGTTTTGTCTGGTCCAGGCTGGGTATAGTCGTACCCGTATCGGTCCTTGATATAATCCATGCCATAATACGTGAAATCATCCAGGATATTGTCGGTGTATGCAGCGGTAGCATACTGGGTGAATCCAACCCCCCCTGACATGTATGATCCAAGCCATATCTGGTCAAACAACACTGCCCCGGCAGATACCTGCTCTAGGGCAGCCTTTGCCGGATCATCCGGATACTTCCGGTTTGCCTGGACGATGTCGCTGAAAAGACCGAACTTGATACCACCCGGTTCATTCGGTCCCCTAGCCCGGCGTGCCGGAAGGTGGCTTCCCATCTGGATTACTCCGGCATGTTTTGCTGCAAAGGAGAGATCGGCAACCGCTGCTTCCCCGGCACAGGTCCGGTAGGCTGCGATAAACGACATGCCTATCTGCATGGCAGACCACCGGCTGGTCGTCCCTCCGTCACAGGTCCGGCTTACGATCGTGGGGATATGGATAGCCTGCCACATGGATTTGCCGATCTCTGCCTTCAGTGCTTCAGCATGCTTCTTGCTGAAGAGTTTGTCGATATTAAGCAGGTACTGGGAATCTATCTCGTCAGCCACCTCGTCATCCCCGGTAAATATCTTGACATAACAGTCATCGACGAGACCGGGATGTGTCTCGACCATGTGCTCCTGGACCACGGCTCCTCCCGGCATGGCATGGTTCAGGATGTGGAGATATTCATTGATGGTCTCCGGGGTAACCTCTTTCCCGAGTCGTTTCTGAAGGGTGTTATGGGCCATGTCCATGCCGACGATGACCGTCCTGCGGATCTCGTCCCACATCTGCTGCATGGCCGTGTTGTTTACGAAGTGCAGATCATCCCCCTCCACATACGTTCCCGTTCCCGAAACCTCGTACGACATAAGCTGACGCTGGCCCATCGGGATACCGCCGAGATGGCAATGGTCAGGGTCATACATCGAGATGCCCCGTTTTTCTTCAATCTTCTTGTTGATCTCGATAAACTCCCTCTTTCGTGGTGACTGGTGAACCCCGTCAAAACAATAGAACGTTGTCTTTGTCGATTCGACATCCTGCCCTTTGAATTTATCCTTGAGTGCATTCAGGAAACGCTTCTGGGAATGTTCAATCCGGCTCATCTCTTCTCCTCCTTCGGCATAAACCCGTACTTGGTTCGCAATGTGTGAATACGCTGGAGGTATTCGATGTACTCCGGGTCCTCCCGGAGGGGGGTTCCCATCAGGGAATGAAATATTGTTGTATGTGTTTTCAGCCAGTCATCGTCAAGGGGTTTGCCGACATCAACCTGGCGATCGAGAGGAACCCCGATCTGATCCTTCACGTATTTGACTCTCCCGTCTTCCCCCATGATGCATCGTTGTATCGCATCGAACTGCATCCCGTCTTCAGAAAGCCGGAGGGAATGCCCATGAACTGTTGCCCCGCGAAGGCTTACCCGGGCAGGATCAAACATCTCGGTCTCAATAAGGGTACTGCAGTATTTTTCGAGATCCCGTTCCCTGCATTCGACAATCTGCCTTCCTGACAGGGTTCCCGGATCGATTCCCCTGAACCGGTACATCTCCGAGTATGTCCGTTGGTATGGCTGACAGGGTGCATTGAACATGGAGTCTGCAAACTGAACATACCTGACCCTGTCTCCATGCATCGCTCCCTCAGTCGGTTTTACCAGTCTTCTCATCGGGCAGTCGACCTCCGGGAGTTCATCGATGGGAGGATGAACGCTTTTGTATGCCTCGCCTGGGGCACGATGACCAAGGATGAGAACGATATCTTCATCGGGGATCTTTCTCATTTTCGTAAGTTCAACAGAGGGATCCATCTGCCTGCGACGGTTTTCGGCAACGACAGATGTCCCGGGCCCGTATTGGGGAGTATATTTCATGTTATTCACCTTTATCCTTCAAGCGCATCATTTTCACAACGAATTTCAGGATTATTCCCGTGTTCACGGGACTTAATCATGACAGGACCTTCTTTGGATCGCGGGTCAGTCATGCCGATAATATCCGGATCTGCCTTCGGGCCGTACCTGGCATAGTCAACCATCGTAGGCGTTGGTTTTATGAACGTTCCTTCCTGCATGACAAACCCGAATTTTACGAAGAAATCGTCGCATACACGTTTTATAACCCCGATGATACAATCATCCTCAAGTTCCAGGATAATATCACCGACAAGCATCCTGATATCACAGCTCGTCGAACCAACGGTAATCCTGCGTTTTATATCGGTGACGTTTTCTATCCCCCGGGCAGGGCCATAAGGAATAACCTTCGGAATATTCTGACCGTGGAGAAGTATCCTGCGGATTCCGGGAATTTCCACCAGTTTATTCAGAAGACCTTCACAGGTTTCAGGTTTCATCATCCTGATGGAACAGATCCTGATCTGGGGATAATGCGACGAAATAACGGTCTGCGACATGATCACGCCCCCTCGGCAATCAGCTGGATGGGTTTATTGAATACGTCAATCTTACCGTATGTTTCACCCATGACCTTCGACGTTCCTTCCGGGGCAAACATCTGGGTTCCCGCATCCATGGCCGCCGCAGCGACAACACAGGGGATGGCAACCCCGGCGGCATGCCTGGTTACCACGTGGTTCCCGTTGAAGATACCCGGGCCTCCACCCCCGTAGATCGAATGGGAGAAGAATGAAAACCCTACCCCGGTTCCCATGCTTCTCCCGAAATCGCTGCAGGGTAGACCTGTTTCATGCTCTATCAGGTCGTTGAAATAGAGAAGCGTTGCCGATACTGCCTGGACAAACCTCCCTGCACCGCAGTTGACGATCGATGCCGCAAGGGTTCCGGCTGATACATAGGCGTTCCAGAGCATCGGGTCATCAGTATCATAAAAGGTAAAATACCCTCCTTTCTTTCCGGGACGGATCACCCGGTCTTCGAGGGCACGTTCCACGAGGGACTGTACCACCGTGCCGACCGTGCCGTCCTGCCCGTTTTTACGGACAAGGTCGTACACCATGTTATTGGCATTCAGACCCTGGTATGCATAACAGAGCAACTGATTTCGTTCGTATGGCCCGACACAGCCCATCTCGAATATCCCGGTATGTTCAAGGGTTGCTGCAAGGGCAGCTCCCTGCAGGGCATTCCGGTTTGTCATCATGACAAAATGGTTTACGGAGATATTCCGGAGAGCATACCCGATTCCTTCATTATTCTGAGGAATTGTAAGGATAGATGTCACCAGGGCACCTTCCATGTCCTGGGTCTGGGGATACGAGCCCCAGGCAGCTGCCTTTACCGTTGATGCATCGAACGGGCTGATGTCGAACTCTTCAACTATAGAATAGGTCACTGCTGATGCTACTGAAGTAATAGCGGCATCATAGGTTGCAGCACCCGTGATTCGCTTGATAGGTACTTTAACCAGGAGGAGATTTCCCTTGTTAAACTCCATGATCTCCGTATCATCGTCATCCTCAAGCTGCACCATCTCCTTGATCCTGGCAACAAGGGCATCCTTTTGTTGCATTATGGGCAGTTTCAGTTCTCTTCCGGGGATTCTTCCCTTACCAAGTTTCCCGGCGGCAAGAGCCTGTTCGATTCCCAGAAGATTCACGTTAATCGTCCGTTTCGTCAGATCTATGATCCGGCTGGTAGCCGGGTTAAGGAGCGGATGGATCCTGTTCAGGGTTACCCCACTCTTAAGCAGTTTTCCATCATCAGAATACAGATCAATGATGTCCTGATATTGCTTCATGATCATTCCTGTCTACTTGTATAGTCCAATCACCTGCAACAGCCGGGTATGGAACTGAGAAAAGGTACAATCTAAACCTTAATTAGTATTACTAATATTGGATTGGTATTATCATATATGCGCTTAATCTTTATTTTTTAATATTATTTATATCCTTCAATGGATCTGCTGAATCAATCAAAAGTGCACCTCATGATATAAAAGAGGAAAAACTCACAATTTCATATTTTTTACATTTTACCTATAAAATAATTCTATTCGTTCACCGGTATGCAGAAACGGGACATTCTGGATCACGCATTTTTATGATATTCCCGCCAGCCATCAATGAAACAGGATCTCCTTAATTATGATGATTAAGGGGAAAAACTGAAATTTTCCCGGAAAAACCAGATCATTACCTGGTATGCCCTCTGCAGACCGCCATACCCCATTATGGATGGATTCACGGAACATCGCACAAAATTCAAAGATATCAGGAAGAGAGACCCGATTAATCAACCTGATGATGAGGGTATCCAGTACCCCGAAAAATACCACGCATGAAAGCGAGGTCCGATGGCAGGAATCCGGGTTCACCACGATTCTCTTGTCCAAGTTGGCATGATGTAGATACTCAATCCCAGTACTGAAGAAATTACATACCCTATGAGTAGTATCTGTTCCCCTTTTCTGCCATCACACATAGATATGGGATCTTCAAGTACAAAAATGTTACTTTTAAAAAAAACGTAACACCCCTGGAAGTAAGAGATATATACTTCAATATATCCTTACAAACCGAAGTATGATAAAAATAATGCATACACATACTTTTTAAAATAAAGTTTTAATAGTTATGAGAAGATTACATCTGGTAAGGTGATAGGCACGCATTCAATACACCAGGTAACTATCAGGTGGAATCTTATCAGACCAGATACAATTCAGAATCCTGCTCTTGTAATTATCATATCAGACTGGTCGTACGGCTTACTTCCCTATTGCGGCCCGGGAACCCGGGAAGAGGCATGGAGAAGGGAGCAGAATTTTCAGGAAGAGATATCACGGTACCTTATAGGGAAGAATATCGCAACCTTGTCCCTGGATTTAATTAACCCGGAAGGAGAAATTCCGGATGAAGAAGAGTTAATCTGGGCATCATATATTCCGGAATTATATATCACCATTAAACAGGTCATAGCCGAATCCGGCTGTTCCTTGCAGAGATCTGTCTTGTTTGGGCATGGCTTTGGCTCACGACATATCTGCGAACTATCTGCATATGGCATCAAACCAGCCGGCTATATTATAGCCGGGGGAATATACTCAGATACCGAAACAATATTAACACAGAAATATCTTCCATTTCAGGGGAAAGGGGGAGATGGAACACCGGATATACAAGATCTCATCCCTGATCCTGACACCTCGCTTATTGTCGATAATTTCGGGAAGATTCTTCATGCATTTCGTAAAGAAAAAGGGAAGATCCGGTTAACACAAGATGAACATAAACTGGTATTATTCCTTCCCAGAGAACTATTTTCCCAGGATTCTTCACCGGAAGTTTTATTTTCTGCATTACAGGCCCCTACGCTGATTATCCATGGATCCGGGGATCTTGATGTCCCGGTCAGTAATGCCTTCTACCTTGAACAGAAACTGAAACAAAAAAATGAATCAGTAAGCAGAATCGTAATTCTTGACGGTGATCACTGGTTCAGGGAGATGCCGCACAGGGGTGAGGAACGGATAGCCGAGCGCCTGTCTGGAAGGTGCATTGCCAATCAATTTGATACCAGGTTCTTTAGAAACTGCCAGTTATTCATCGAAGAGGTATTGAAACTCGGTAAGCATGGCAGATTGCCTTCGATTATCGGTAACAAACATGAGCATATCCAGTCAGAGGCTGAAATGATCTGAAAAAACAGTATAAGATTGCATAATTAAGAATACCGGGTTATAATTGCCTTCATGTATGATATTCCTTCAGCTGCTGGAAACCTCCGGATAGGAAGGTTTGATCAGCATCGGCTTTATCTGGGAATGAGTATCAGAAAGGCCGATAAAAAAGGAATCATACGCACTGTATTTAGGATCAGGGTTGATATAATCATATAATGAAGGCCCTGTCTTCAGGAATGAACCCTCCAGAATCTGGAATGGGTATGACTCGAAAAAATCCTCGCAATATCTGGCAACCTTATCGATTGCTTTATCATCGATAGCCTCAACGATTACATCTCCCATGAGGACTTGCATCTTTACCGGTTGTTCTGAGATGGTAATGTCTCGGGATACCCATGCCTGATCACTACAACATTCACCCGGATTATCCTGCAGGTACCCAGGACCATGAACAAGAATCCTCCTGATTCCTGCAATGTAACTGAGACCATCAAGAAATTTTTCTGCATTTTCCGGCTCAAGCATCCTGATTGGTACGATTCTGCATTGGGGATAGGGGGTTGGTTCCATGTTGATTCATCTCTCCATTTTTGCAGGAGGCATTCCAGGTTCACGATCTATCTACGAGGGTGCTCCTGCGAACAACACATATGCTCTTCCAGGGAGATATAGATTGTTACGAATTTAAATTTTGTAACACTAAATAAAAAGAATATGTGCATAAATGGTGCTTATTTATTTCCGGTTTATCGTAACCATGGTTCTTCGGGAGACCGGACATAACGAATGATATGACGGAAAAAAAGGAAGATCGAACGCGGCAATCCGTGAGTATGGAAGTGATGAGCCAGAGGATTTCTCCCCTGTCAGGTATAACTCATCACAATGGCACCTTCCCCCTTGTCTCAGGATGTATTCTGTGGTAAACCACCTACTTGCACATGCCATCAGGTGTGCATGATTTCTGTTTTCTCTTTCCAAGGACTTCAAGCACCGTTGGCAATAGTTCTCCAACCGCACCGAAATTCATCGAGTCTGCAGTTCCAATGAATACGCCTGGATCAAGATGCTCCTCAAGGTTTTTAATGCCTACTTTATCCATGAGGGCGGTAACCTGC
>JAJRBL010000308.1 GCA_028679485.1 Methanospirillum sp.
GCCCTCATGGACGGGGCGATGCTTGTCATATCTGCGGCAGATCGTTGTCCGCAACCCCAGACCAAAGAACATCTCATGGCCCTGGAACTCGTGGGGATAAAAAAGATCGTAATTGTCCAGAATAAGATAGATGTGGTCTCTCACAAAGAGGCTATCCGTAATTATGAAGAGATAAAGGCATTTATCAAGGGAACAATTGCAGAAAATGCCCCCATCATTCCGGTATCAGCACAAAAAAATATCAATATCTGGGCATTAATCCAGGCCCTTGATGAGATCATCCCCGAGCCCTCCCGGCAGCCTGAAGCAGACCCGGTGATGCTCATAGCCCGTTCTTTTGATGTAAACCGCCCCGGATGCAGTTGGAAAGATGTCAAGGGAGGTGTTGTCGGTGGATCATTGATCCGTGGCCTTATTGAAGATGGTGAAGAAGTAGAAATACGACCGGGAATCCAGAACCAGGTAGAGAACAAGACAAAGTGGGAACCCATCATCACGAAGGTAACCGAGATCCACAAAGGCCAGAAGAAAGTGCATATCGCAACACCGGGCGGACTTCTTGCCATAGGAACGAAACTTGACCCTGCAATCACGAAGAGCGATATGCTAGCCGGACAGGTTCTCGGCCATGTCGGGAAATTACCCCCGATCTGGGAGAAGATGTGGTTCTCAGTGAGGCTTATGGAACGCGTGGTAGGCGCCAACAGTGAGGTCAATATCGAACCTCTCAAACAGCGTGAGCTACTGATGTTATCCGTAGGTACTGCGGTTACGGTAGGTGCCGTGAGCAACACCCGGAAGGATGCGGCAGAGGTTATTCTCAAGCGGCCGGTTTGTGCCAGTGTGGGGGCAGCAATCGCGATAAGCAGGCAGGTCGGAGGGAGATGGCGTCTGATTGGAATGGGGACGCTGATCGAGTGACCGTGCTGATTGATACGAATGCCTTTCTCATGGCTGCCCAGTTCAGGATCGATCTCCTCGACGAGCTGAAATGGATCCTTGGTTCAGCCAGGATCCTGGTCCCTGATATCGTAATCAAAGAGCTCGAAGGACTCTCCAGGGGGAAGGGCAGCAATGCTGCAGCTGCACGGTTCGGTCTAATATTTGCCAGAAGATGTGAAGTGATCAGATTGTCAGGACAGGGAAGTCCGGATGATCAGATCGTTGAAGGTGCACGGGATCTGCAGTGCGGTGTAGTAACCAACGATCGCAGGGTGCGGGATCAGATCCTGGATGAAGGACTTCCTGTCGTCACCCTCAAAGGAAAACAGAAATTGGAATTGATCAGGAGATAGAGTATGTATTACCGGCTTGAATTGAGTGATAAAGTACGGGTTCCCCCTCACCGGCTGGGTGAGGATCTCACCACAGTCATACTTGACGTGTTACAGGAACAACTTGAAGGAAGTATCGATAAGGAGATTGGTATCTTTATCGCCGTCACCAGGGTTCTTCGCATCGGCGAGGGAGAGATGGTTCCGGGAGACGGAGCGGTTTATTATGATGTCGATTTTGAAGGACTGGTTCTTCGTCTCTCTCTCCAGGAAGTTATTGAAGGAATCGTGGTTGAAACAACAAGTTTCGGGGCATTTATCAGTCTCGGGCCGATTGATGCCATGCTTCACGTAAGCCAGATCTCCGATGAATACATCAGTTATGATGAGAAGAATTCCCAGCTCATCTGCCAGGATTCAGGAAGACACCTGGGAGTCGGAACACTTATCCGTGCGCGTGTAGTAACCCTCAGTTTAAACGAACGGGAACCACGCGAGAGTAAAATCGGGCTCACGATGCGTCAGGCAGGACTTGGTACCCTTACCTGGCTCGAAGAAGATATGAAGAATGAACAGAAAGAGAAAGGCGGGATATGAAGTATGGCAGGAGGGAAGAAGAAACAACACATGGTCTGCCGTGACTGTCACCGGGTTGTCGAAGGAACTGCCTGCTCTATCTGCGGGACAACGAACCTTACGACAGACTGGACCGGATACCTGGTCATCATTGATCCTGAACATAGCGAAGTAGCAAGCCGGATGAATATCTCCCTTCCCGGAAGATACGCCCTTAAGGTCCGCTGATGCGCACTCTCCCGGACGGATGCCGCGATCTGTTCAGGCAACCCTTTGGAACCCTGTACACTTCCTTTGATCAGATACTCCCTCTTCTTTCAGGAAAACTGGTGTTCAGCGTGGGCGACGTGGTCACGACCAGCCTGCTCATGGCAGGCAGACCCCCTGACATAGCAGTAATTGATGGCCAGACCATGCGCAGGCCGTATCCTGGTGTGACGATTCCGCATTACCGGTGTGCCCGGGTAAAGAATCCGGCCGGCGGACTGACTGATGAATTAATCGAAGAAACCAGGAAAGCCGTGGAATCGTTGGGTACGGTTATCCAGGTAGAGGGCGAGGAGGATCTTGCCGTTGTGCCCCTCGCTCTCTGTTCACCAGACGGTTCGTATATCATCTACGGACAGCCGGGAGAGGGTGTTGTCCTCCTTCAGATTACCCCGGAAACCAGAAAAAGGGCAGAAGAACTCTTCACCTGTTTTGAGCAGAACGCCGAGAGAGTGTAACGCACGAGGTATTTAACCTGTAAGGGGTAATAGATAGAGGATCTCTATGGAGATTATGATTACTTCGGACACAACAAATGTGTTATTGAACCGAAGGGAACTCGGGTTTACCATTGCCTTCAACGGAGCTACCCCATCAAGAAAGATGGTACATGCCAAACTTGTTGCAATGCTTAACACCCAGAAAGACCTTCTGGTCATCGGTTCCCTGAACAACCGGTTCGGAATAACACAGATTTCCGGCGATGCACGATTATACGGTTCATCAGCAGACGTCAAGCGCCTGGAACCTGAATATATCCGCAAGCGTGGAATGAGCGGAGAGGAAGAGACCAACGCCGATGCTGAGGATGCACCGTCTGGCGACGCTGCGGAGGCATCATAGGGAGGAGATGAAACATGGCAGCAAAAGGAAAAGGTAAAAAAGAGAAATCGTCTGTCAAGAGATCCTCCTATTTCAAACTGGAAGGAAAGAGTGCAGTCCCCCAGCGGCGATACTGCCCGAGATGCGGACCCGGAGTGTTCATGGGCGAACACAAAGACCGTGTTACCTGTGGGAAATGCGGATATACTGAATTCAAGAAATAATCCTGATGATATCAGGACCGGTACTGGGGATCGAAGGGACTGCCTGGAACCTCAGTGCTGCTATTTTCGACGATACCCTGATAAAACTGGTTTCGCGGCCGTATAAACCGGTACAGGGAGGAATACATCCCAGGGAAGCTGCCCAGCATCATGCAGCGGAGATTAAGGGGGTTATTGAAGAAGTTCTTACTGATTCGCCTGCTCCGGTGGCAGTGGCTTTTTCCCAGGGTCCGGGTCTTGGTCCATGCCTGCGTATAGTCGGGACAGCAGCACGTGCCCTGGCTCTCTCCTACCAGGTTCCCCTGATTGGTGTGAACCACTGCGTCGCGCACGTGGAAATTGGCAGATATGCATCACATTTTGATGATCCGGTAGTGCTCTATGCAAGCGGGGCCAATACCCAGGTTCTGGGTTATCTCCGGGGAAAGTACAGGATATTTGGTGAAACGCTGGATATAGGCCTGGGAAATGCAATCGACAAATTTGCCCGAAGCCAGGGTCTGCCTCATCCGGGAGGGCCGGAAATAGAGCGCCTGGCAAAACAAGGCTCCTACATCCCTCTGCCTTACACGGTAAAGGGGATGGACCTCGCCTTCTCCGGCCTGGTCAGTGCTGCCAGGGATGCCAGGGCATCGCTTGAGGAGATCTGTTACAGTTTTCAGGAGACCGCTTTTGCCATGTGTACCGAGGTTTCTGAACTGGCACTCTCACAGA
>JAJRBL010000309.1 GCA_028679485.1 Methanospirillum sp.
CTATAACCGGATTCTCTCATCCCTCTCATCCTTTTACCGCTTTCTCATGATACAGGAGGTCATAGACACAAATCCGGTTCCCCGGATTGACAGGCCGAAAGTAAAGGATAAAGAACTCAGATACCTGAAACACAGCCAGGTGATGCGACTTTTAAACTCTATCACGGATCAACGCGACCGGCTTATGATCCGAATCATCTATGCAACAGGAGTCAGGGTATCTGAGCTCTGCTCCATGAATATCGAGGATATCGACTTTGATGACCGGATGATCCGCGTATCCGGAAAGGGAGGAAAGATCAGGATGGTGTTTATCGACGATGATACCCTTGATGAAATAGGCCTCCTCACCGGCAACCGTCTTTCAGGCCCGTTATTTTTTGGACATAATGGCAACCATCTGTCCACGCGGACAGTCCAGCTGGTTTTTAAGAAATATGCCCCACCCGGTATCACCCCCCATAAAATCAGGCATAGTTACGCCAGTGAATTATACCGGAGATCCCGGAATCTGCGGGTTGTGCAGGAGAACCTCGGACACGCCTCGATTAAAACAACCGAGATATACCTCCATACCGATGTTGATGAGAGACGGCAGGTGTACCGGGACTTTTTCCCTCTTGCTACGCAGGTGAAAAAGAGTAATGATACATCGGAAAGAACATAGAAAGCAACAGGTATGAAAACGATACGGACCTCAGACGGGAAATGGCTGGATATCGAACCGAAGACAGATCCCTGGATCTTTAAAACACCCCACTCGACCGTGCGGGCAGGCCTTGATTACCGGCAGGGAGACGATCTCCATATCAGGGATCTCCCGGATGGAGAGAGATACTACTACCTCATATCCTGGATTGACTGGCAACGGGATAAAAAGGAATCATTCAGGACATTGTCAGAAGATGAGGCCAGGAATTTTATCAGGGACAAGATCAAGGCTGCCGGAAAGATCGGTCTTGATCCTGATGTCAGCGATCACATCGAAAAATATCTGCCCGGACTTATGAAAGAGGGAAACAAATCCCATCGGTAGATGCTATATCCCTTGAATACATATAAGTGAAGGCACGGTATCTTTTTCGCCAGGACTCCCGTAGTGTAGAGGTCAATCATATCGGATTTTGGTTCCGATGACGACGGTTCGAATCCGTCCGGGAGTATTTTTTCATCAAAACAATTATACGATACCTGGATAATCACCTATCAGCAATATTGCAGAGTGACTTTTATGATAGGTATACGCTGGATTGATTTTGATCATATACCTGACCGCCTGTCAGGACTCATTGATCTCTCATACAACCTCTGGTCCTCCTGGCACCCGGAAGCCTGGCTTCTATTTAAAAACCTTAACAGACAGGGATGGAAAGAAAGCATCCATAATCCGGTGATGATGCTCCAGCAACTCCCTCCGGATGCCCTGGAGATGGCTGCATCCAATCCTGAATATACCAACCAATATGATGCAGTTATTGCCAAGTTCCAGCGGTATATGCTTGCAAAAAACCAATGGTTTGCGGAATATTACCCTGAACACCTGCAACATAAGATCGCCTACTTCTCCGCTGAATACGGTCTTCAGCACTCTCTTCCGTTATATGCCGGCGGTCTTGGATTTCTGGCTGGCGACCACTTAAAAGAATGCAGCGATCTCGGAATCCCGTTGGTTGCCATCGGTTTCATGTATGCTGACGGGTACCTCCATCAGCGTATCAGGAACGACGGGTGGCAGGAAGATGTGGAAGAAAAACTGGATCGTGATAATGCACCGGTGAAACGGGTTTTAAACAGGGATGGTAACCAGATGGTCCTTCAGGTTCCCTTTATCACCCCCCAGATCCATTTCGCACTCTGGCGGGTTGATATCGGCAGGGTAATCCTCTACCTGATAGATACGGAGATCGAACAAAACCCGCCACACCTGCGTAATATCAGCAGCAGATTATACAGCAGCATCAACGAAATGCGCCTGCTCCAGGAGATAGTCCTGGGAATCGGCGGAACGCATGCCCTGCACACCCAGGGAATAAACTACTCTTCCATTCACTTAAATGAAGGTCATGCAGCATTTGCACTTATTGAACGGTACAGGCAGAAGATTGAGGCAGGACTAACCCCGAAAGAGGCGCTTCATCTGGTGCACGAGACGACACTGTTTACAACTCACACCCCGGTTGCAGCCGGACACGATAAATTCCCGTACTGGATGATTGATAAGTATTTCAGCCAGTATTATGCAGGAATGCACATGAGCAGGGAGGACTTTTTAAAAAGCGGGTATCACCAGGAAGATCCTCCGGACATGTTCAATATGGCAGCATTCTGCCTGAGAATGGCGGCATTCTCCAATGGCGTGAGCGAAAAACACGGGGAAGTTGCCAGAAAGATGTGGCATTTCCTCTGGCCTGACAGAAAACTGGATGAGGTGCCTATCGGATCCATCACAAACGGAGTCCATATTCCCACCTGGATAAATCCACGCCTGATTGCCCTGCTCAACAGATACATATCTCCCATATGCCCGGACTGGTTTAATCATCATGACAAGGAGTATGTCTGGGCACTTATCGACAACGTCCCTGATGGAAAATTGTGGGAACTCCATTATGCCCTCAAGATCAAGTTAATAAACCGGATTCTCCAGTTTAAACGACGGGACTGGATGAAATACCAGGCTGACTGTGCAAATGTGGTAGCCGGAGGGGCACTCATCGATCCGAATACCCTGACCATCGGATTTGCACGAAGGTTTTCAACCTACAAAAGGGCAGACCTTATCTTTCAGGATCTGGACCGCCTGAAGAATATCCTCAACAACCCGTGGAGACCTGTCCAGATCATCTTTGCCGGAAAAGCTCACCCCGCAGACGATGACGGGAAACGTATCCTCCAGAGGATATACCAGTATGCACAACAGCCTGAGTTCGGGGGGAGAATCGCGTTTGTTGAAGATTACGGGGAACAGATCGCCAAGTACCTCGTTCAGGGTGTTGATATCTGGATGAACAACCCGATACCCCCCCTTGAAGCAAGCGGTACAAGCGGTATGAAAGCCGCGGTTAACGGGGTTTTAAACCTTTCAATTGC
>JAJRBL010000310.1 GCA_028679485.1 Methanospirillum sp.
GATGCCTCAAATTCCCATGCGTACAAGATGATCCGTGATTACCTTCATGAGAAGACCGAGAGTCTCCATTTCTGGGGAGAGACTTATCATTATCACCGTTCGCTTTCAGTATATTTCAGCACCCTTGCGAGTAGCGGGTTGTGTGTCCATGCCCTTGAAGAACCGGTGCCACGGATTAGTCAGGAAGAGACAGATCCCCGTCTTCTTTGTCACTTGCGGGTTCCTTCGTTCATCGTGATCAAGGCCAGGCCGGTAAACGGCACATAACCCAGGGATCAAGGAGATGGAATCAAGAATATTCTCATATTTTATCAGGGTAATGTATCCTCCAGACTCATCTTTTCCCTGAAAACCCGTTTCTTTCCATCAGCCGGGAAGACCCGCGATGAGGAGGATATTGAGGATAGCATCCTGATCTTCGTCAGGTATCACTCGTTCATAGAGATATACCATTCTTTCAGTTGTTCCGGCTGCTCCAGGATGAATTCCGGAGAAGCATCCAGAAGTTCCTTTTTACTGCCATAGCCCCAGAGCACTCCTGCGGAACAGATACCAACGGCATGGGCAGCCTGGATGTCGATTGCCCGATCACCGATCATGAAGGCAGTTGTATCGATCATGTTATCCTCCAACAGGATATGGAGTTGTTCATCTTTGTGTATCCCGATATCACCACCGCTGACAAACGTGAAACAGTTACGGATATGAAATACTTCCAAAATTTTCTCTGCAAAATCGGCACGCTTGGACGTGCAGACACCCATTGGGGCATCATGTGATGCGAGATATCTGACAGTTTCATAAATCCCGGGGTACAGGGTATTTTCTGCATATCCTGCCACTCCGTACCGTTCACGGTAGATCCGGACTAATTCGGCGATCTCATCATCCGAAGTAAGGCCTGTTATCTCCCTGATGGTGAGATCGAGGGGAGGGCCGATAAACCTCGAGACCTCTGCTTCGTTCACTCCGGGAAATCCAAAACGATCCAGGGCGTAATTCAGGGACCGGAGAATCCCCACTGCCGGATCGCTGATGGTTCCATCCAGATCAAAGACAAGATACCTGCACTGTTGCACGAATTGCTCATCACTCTCCCTTATACCAGGTCTGTCATATCCCTGATTATGTATGGAAATTTATGGTCAGAGATAATTATCATAACGTTTACTATCTACTATAGAGAATAACCGGGGCTGATCAATCGCATGGGTTCATATACAGATACTTTTACTATTCGCCAGAAACTGATGGGGGGCTTTATCCTGGTAATTGCCCTGATGGTGCTTGCCATACTGGTATGCCTTGCTGGCATCAGTACTCTCCCGGCAGAACAGGCAGGCAAGGATGCCCTGATCTCCACCATTGCCTTTACCGGATTAGGTGTTATCCTACTCTCATTCCTGACCGGTTTTTTCCTGTCCCGGAGTATTTCCCTTGTACTTGCAGACCTGGTAACGGTTGCAGGAAAGATCCGTTGTGGTGATACCACCGCCCGGTGCCAGGCCTCGGGAACCGGTGAGATCAGGGATCTTGAGGTCTGCCTGAACGAAATAGGGGAACGTATCTCTGCAGTACTTGCTGACACCGAAGAGATCGTGAATAGTGTTGCCCGGGGGGAGTTTAAAGTACATGCAGATCTGCAAAGGCATGAAGGAGACTTTCAAAAGATTGTTTCCCTCGTACATACAGTCCCGGAGACCAGCCTGGAACCGGTGCGGATTACTGCGGATTACGTCAGTGTAATGAGCCGCGGTACAATCCCACCCCCGATTGAAGATCCTTTTCCCGGTTCATTCGAGAAGATACGCCTGGATATGAATAACCTGGTGATAACGCTCAACCAGAGAAACCAGGATATCGAACGGTTAATTGCAAACGGTATCGCTGGAAAACTGGATTTCCGTGTTGACACCTCGAAATACTCAGGATACAGTCAGGACATGTTCAAAGGAATAAACACGATGCTTGACTCGATAACCAGTCCTTTAGGGGTTGCAGCAGATTATGTGAAGAGTATTGCATACGGCGATATCCCTGAGAAGATTACCGAAGAGTACCAGGGAGACTTCTCCCATATAAAGGATAACCTGAATCTCTGCATCGAAGCGGTCAACAACCTGATTGACGATACCAACCTGCTGACGAAAGCAGCGGTTCTCGGTAATCTCGAGGTCAGGGCTGATACGGAACGCCACCAGGGTGACTTTAAAAAGATTGTTGGCGGGGTAAATGCCACTCTAGATGCAGTTATTGAACCGGTACATGAGGCCATGCGGATTTCACACGAATATGCATCAGGCAACTTCACGGCCAGGGTTAATGAAAGTATTCCTGTCCAGGGAGAATTTCTCTCTTTTATGGATGCGTTGAACCGGATCGGTGTGGAACTATCCAAGATGATGTCGGTCATCAACGATGAACTGTATCAGGGGGTAAATGTCCTCTCTGCAGCATCCACCGAGATCCTCTCTGTAACAGCACAGTTGTCATCAAGTACGGCAGAGACAGCAAGTGCGGTAAACGAGACCTCTGCAACGGTTGAGGAAGTCCGAAAAACAACGGAGGTTACCAATCAGAAGGCACGGATGGTCTCTGATAAAGCCCAGGCCGTTAGCCAGGTGATTAAAAACGGTCAAACCTCGGTTGAGGAGATAATCGCCGGGATGGCCATGATCAACCAGCAGATGGATACAATTGCTTCGAATGTTGTCCATCTGTCAGAGCAGAGCCAGGCTATCAGTGAAATAATCGTGAGCGTCACCGAGATAGCCGAACAATCCAACCTTCTTGCCGTAAATGCGTCGATTGAAGCGGCAAAGGCGGGAGAGTTCGGGAAAGGGTTCGGAGTGGTTGCCCAGGAGATCAAGAGTCTTGCAGAACAGTCGAAGCAGGCAACCATGAATATCCGGACAATCCTGACCGATGTCCAGCGAGGTATCAGTTCCACGGTGATCTCTACAGAGCAGGGCACAAAAACAGTGGTTAACGGGATGAAAATGACGCAGGATGCCCGGGATGCGATCTCGGTCCTCTCCCAGAGTATTGCCGATGCATCCCGGGCGTCGGTCCAGATAACCGCATCCAGCCAGGAACAGGTGGTGGGAATGGACCAAATCTCGATTGCCATGGAAAATATACGGATTGCAGCCCAGAACAACCTGGAGGTAACCAGGCAGGTTGAGAAGACGGCGAAAGATCTCCATGATTTAGGTACTAATCTGAAAGAAATTACCGAACGGTTCAGGATATGAACAGGATATCATGAACCCCCCGGATGATGAGTTTTTAGCCCGTCTTCTCCTGACCTTCAGGGAGGAGGCACAGGATCATCTTGACATACTCATTGCCGGGATACTGGACCTGGAGAAGAACGATGAAAAAAGCCAGGTTTCCCGCATTGAACCGATATTCCGGGCTACACACAGTCTGAAAGGGGCAGCATGTGCCGTTGGGCTTCGCGATATCGAGACATTGTGTCAGAACCTTGAGTCGGTCTTTTCATCGGTCAAAAACGGGAAGATACTCCTGCATCCCCCGGAATTTGACCAGGTACACCAGGCTATTGCCATGCTGGAAGCATTACTGGCAGGTGAAAAAAAAATGAATACATCTGCCATGGTCCTGGAACTGAAAAAGATAGCATCTTCATCAGGATCCGGGGAACAGGCAGATACGCCTGATACAAACCGTCAGGAGGGTTATACCGGAACCCTTTCAGCCGGTGAAAAACCTGGCAAGCCTGAGACC
>JAJRBL010000311.1 GCA_028679485.1 Methanospirillum sp.
CAGGAAGAAGACGAGATCGACAGCCATGACCAGGACCGAGAGGATTGTCAGTATCACCCTTCTCTTCAGGTAAAAGATGGCCGTCATCATGATCGCGGTTATGGTCATGCTTGCACACACGGCAATCCCATAGACTGAGGCCAGTCTTTCTGACGAACCGAAGACGAGCAGCATGAAGATGACCGCGATACAGAGACCCCAGTTGACGGCGTTGATGTACACCTGGGTCCGGAGTTCTGACGAGGTGTACTGAATCGGGATCCGGGGGAGGAGCCGGATATTGATGGCCTGGTACACCACCGAGAAGATACCGCTGATCACCGCCTGCGAAGCGATGATCGTTGCAAGGATCGTCAGCACGAGGAAGGGGAGATAGAAGTACGAGATCTCGGAGATGATCATGCTGAAGAACGGGTTGGCTGCCGGGCCTGAACGGAGCAGGAATGCCCCCTGGCCAAGGTAGACGATCGCCAGTGCTCCAAGGACCAGGATCCACGACCACCGGATCGGTTCCCTTCCGAGATGGCCCATATCGGCAAACAACGCCTCTCCCCCGGTGGCACAGAGAATGATCAGGGAGAGGGAAAGGAATGCATGGAAGGGATTTTCCTGGACAAATAACAGGATATACACGGGATTTACGGCAGAGAGTATCACCGGGTACCGGAGGATAGAGATCAGGCCGAATACCGCAAGAGAGGTAAACCAGAGAACCATGACCGGCCCGAAGGTTATAGCAACCTTATCGGTCCCTTTCTTCTGGATATAAAAGAGGGAGAGGGTGATGGCGATTGCCAGCAGTATGAGGAGGAAGGAATCTATCCCTTCTCCCCCGGGGATGAGACGGATCCCCTCGACTGCAGAGAGGATGCTGATGGCAGGGGTGATAACACAGTCACCGATCATGAGCGAAACACCGGCAAAGGTCAGGAATGTTGCAACAGCCATACCCGGGCGGGATTTTACCATCGGAGAGAGGATCTCCTTGAGAACGATGACTCCGCCCTCCCCCTTCAGCGACAGGCTCATCGCCAGGAACGCGTACTGGAGCGTGACGATGATGATAAGCGTCCAGAAGATCATGGATACGGTGCCGAAGATATGCACGGGAGTCGGGGTTACGAGAAGGAAGAGGACCGACAGGGTATATATCGGGCTTGTCCCGATATCGCCGAAAACCAGGCCGGTTGCTTTTACAACCGATGAAAAAGACGGTGGACTCAGCATCCTCGTATTGATTCTGGAACCGGGACTGAAATAATTTGCGTAAAGTATTCCTGAAACTCAGATCGTCCCGGCCTTCCCTGGTTTCACGGTCGCCGGCCCGTCCTCCATCTCGTACAGGGTATTCTGCTCCGACTCCATCGCCGATATCATCCGGTAATCCTCCATCAGTTCCTCTTCATCGGTATTCCTGAGAAAGACCGTGCCCGGCGAGGAGTCTAGGTCGGTGGTCTCCTTCAGTTCCAGCGTCTCGATTGCCCGGAAAAAATCCACGCTGCAGGCACTTTTCAAGTCAGGAAGAAGATCTATCAGGGGAATATCCCGGATCTTCCCGCTCTTCTGCGAGATCAGGAACTTCTCCAGGAGGTACTGGGTTATATGATAGGGGTGTGATGTTTCGCGGAGAAATGCTTCGGGATCCAGTAGACTTTCGATGAGCCAGTCGATCTGGTTATGACCGATGCAGTCGGTTATCAACCCGGGAGAGGGAGCCATGGGCATGACCATGGGATGAAACTCGTGGATCCGGGGCTTATTATCCTCTAGCAGTATCTCGCAATGGGCAGGCCCGTTCTGCATCCCGAGCGATTTGAGGATCTCAAAGGCATAAGTAAGAACCTCGTTCTGCAAACCCTGCGATGGGTAGGCACAGAGACGAAGGTAATCGTACAAGGGGGCGGTTCTGGGAGCCATGACCTTTCGTAGCTCCCAGAAGTCGCTCAGATAATGCTTTCCGGCATACGAAACCGTATTCACCATATACCCGGTTCCTGCCGCACATTCCTCGACAAGGAAGTTGGTGTCAGCCCCGGAGAATCTCCTCCGCCCTGACATCTCTCTCCAGGCGGTTCTGATACCGGTGATACCAAAACAGACCCGACTCCTGTTCTCACTGCCCGGATCGACCCGGCTTACCATTACCGGCCACCGATCATGGTTCCCTGCCCAGGCAATCAGTTCATCCAGGGATGACACCACCCGGTGTCTCTTCGTCCTGATACCGGCCGCGGTAAGGAACTGAAGCATCCCTGCCTTGTTGTTTCTGACCCAGACGAGGTCGTTCCTGTTTCCCGGCAGGCCGAGGACGCCGGCGATCGTCTCGGTTAACCTTGTCCCCGATACCGATCCCGAGATCACCGCGACGGGTTTATTCTGACGCAGATATTCGTGCAACTTTTCAAGATCCCCATCGTACTCTATCCATTCTTCAAACTGCGAGCAATATTCGTGCCTGATATCCTCGAAGTGTTCTTTCAGAAGAGGGATCAGGTCTGCCGAACTGAAGAGGTGGAAGAGACGGAACCCCAGGGAGTGCAGCCGTGGAACAAAGAATGAGCCGGTCGAGAGTGCATCGACGATGATGATTACCCCGGCATCAGATGCATCCATATGAGGAGGGTATTGTCCACTGAGAACTTGTTGGTTCTGATGTTATTCACACTGAGACATTCTTATGAAAATAGCGTTTTTTCCCGCCTCAAATCCAATGAGAGAGTGTTTTATTCAATTATAGAAAAGGGATTTGATCTCCTTGACAAATTTTCATGTTTTTATGCAGATATTCAATATGGCTCTTCGTCGTTTCATATGGGTAAATCAAACCGAACACTTCATCCCTCCTCTGATCATACAACCGGATACGAGCTCTCCATGGCAGATGTAGAACCGATTGACATTGCTATTTTGACCATTTTACCTGAAGAGTACAATGCGGTTCATTCTCTCCTGATCAACCCGACAAAAATCTCAGGAACACCAAAAAACCCAAACAACTTTGCATGGGTGACAGGAGAGATCCTCTACGAAGATACTTCATACCGCGTTGTTCTTGGCTTGGCTGGAAATCCCGGGGTCATTCAGGGAGCAAACATCACGACCGAAGCTATCCGGCTGTGGAACCCGACCTCTATTTTTCTGGTCGGGATTGCCGGAGGGATGAAACGAAAAGATCTAAAACTTGGGGATGTGGTTATCGCCAACTCGATCTGGTTCTATGATTATGGAAAGATCGGTGCCGAGTTCGAGCCCAGAAACCGGTATCGGTACCCTGCAGATAATCCTCTTCTGCGGTTATCCCTGCTCGTTCAGGATGGATGGCAACAGATGATTCAATCGAGAAAACCAGGGCAAGAAGCGGCACAATCAAAAGCTCTTCATGGATTGATCGCCTCAGGTAACCAGGTTGTTGACAACCCGAATTATCCATTCTTTCAGTCGGTCATAAAGACAGATACCGCACGAGAAATCCTTGCAGTTGAGATGGAAGGGGCAGGAGCTGCCGACGCTGTCTCCCAACAAAACGAATCAGGGAAACATATTGGATTTTTGATGATCCGCGGTATCTCTGACATGATATCAGAGAATTCCCGATCGATTGATGCCCATCATGATGAACGTGACCTGTGGAAAAAATATGCTGCAGAGAGTGCAGCTGCTTTCACCGTACGTTTGATTCAGAAAGGCCTTCCGACGGTACCACAAAAACATACCTTCGAGAATACCCTGCATCCAATCTCATTTGATCTAACCATCGCAGAAAATCTCGGGAAGTTCGTCGGGAGAGAGTGGCTGATTGAAAGGATAGATAACTGGGTCAACGATCCAAACGGCAGAAAGGTGTACTGGATCCTGGGTGGTCCCGGGATCGGAAAGACCGCCCTCGCTATCTGGTATAACCACCTCAGGGCATTGTCAGCGTTTTACCTGTTTCAGTATGATAACACCGAGACGACCAACCCCCAGCGATTTGTCAGGACTCTGGCATACCAGCTCAGCACCCGGTTCCCTGCCTATCGAAGGCAGCTTGAGAAGGTAAACATCGATTCGAAGACAGATCTGGATGGCCCTGCTCTTCTCAATGAACTGATACTCACCCCTTTTCATCAGCTCGGCAACCAGGAGGAGCAGGTTGTCATCCTGCTCGACGGGCTTGATGAGATTTTTCTCAGGCATGGAACGGACAGTGCCCCAACAGAGATGATCCAGACAATTCGTGCTCTGTATCACCGGACTGAGAGTATGCCTTTTCGGTTTATCTTTTCAAGCAGGGACAATCAGGCAGTTCAGACCAAGTTACAACTGAGTGCAGTCGAACGGCAGCTCATCGATCCGGATGGTGAACAAAACAGGGACGATATCAGGCAGTTCCTCAGGAAAGAATTGGATGATATCACCGAAACCGCGATTTCTGAAGAAAAACTCGAGGAGATCTGTACGAAAAACCAGGGGTTCTTCATCTATGCCTCCTTCTTCTGCAAGGCCGTACGGGAGAAAGTCTTTTCCCTCGATGAACCCTCGTTCCCTGCTGATCTCAGTGCTATGTTCCTTCAGTACTTTGAGCGGCAGTTTCACGATATTACAGCGTATGAACAGAATGTTGCTCCTGGTCTTCAGGTTATC
>JAJRBL010000312.1 GCA_028679485.1 Methanospirillum sp.
CACCATCCTGGATGGTAACCCCGGTTATTGCCCTCCTTATCGGTGCTGTTCTCATGGGAGTATGGATGATACCAGGGGAGGAATCCTTCCTTCAGGCCGTGGCTGCGGAGATCGGGTTCGGAGGATCACCATGATGACTCTGAATTCTGAAAAGGATAACATATCTGGTCTGCCTGACTCCTGGCTTATCCAAAAGGACCGGACTGCCTGTTATTACCATGTTCCGGCAGATCAATTTACCGGGATCGTCACCACGTTAAAAGCCCTCGAATCACGGCTTGTCTCGATAATCGGCGAGGAGGGGTTTTATGTACCGGATCTCTGCAGTATCAGTTACGTATTTGAATTGCTGGATACACCCCGGTACCTTGTCCTCGTACTCACCTGTCCTGAACCGGAATCCATAACAGGACTCTTCCCGGCGGCCAGTTTTTTCGAGAGGAAGATCTCAGACGGATTTGGGGTCAGGTTTTCCGGATCCGGCGATGAACGCAGGTTGTTTCTCCATGAACCGTATCCCGAAGGATTTCACCCGATGAAGAAGGGATATGTCAACACCCCCGTGGTTGCAGCCGGAACACCCTGCCCGTTTCCGTTCCGGGAGATGAAGGGGGAGAGTGTCTACCATATCCCGGTCGGCCCGGTTCATGCCGGTATAATTGAACCCGGGCATTTCAGGTTCAGCGTGATCGGGGAGACGATCATGAACCTGGAGGTACGGCTCGGGTATCTCCACCGGGGAATCGAGAAACTCATGGAAGGAAAGGATCCGGATGAGGGAGTCACTCTGGCTGAGTCGATCAGCGGGGATGAGTCTGCGGTCAATGCCTGCGGTTATGCCCTGGCTGTGGAACAGATCTGCATGATAACCGTTCCTGAACGGGCAGAGTATATCAGGGGGATCATTCTTGAGCTTGAACGTTCGTACTCACTCGTCTCCGATCTCGCGGGTATGGTCACTGATATCGGCTTTCCGGTCGCTGCCAGCAGGCTGCTTGTACTCAGGGAGGAACTACAGAGAGCATGCGACAGTCTCACCGGATCCCGGTTTTTAAAGGGGATTATCCGCATCGGAGGTGTATCCCGGGACTTTTCATCGGATTCGCTCCTGATCCTGGATTCCCTTGCCGAAGAAACCGGGAAGAGACTGGAAGAGATAGTCAGTTGGATCTCTTCTGTTCCATCGGTCATCGATCGGTTCTCGACAACCGGTGTCATCAGGGAGACCCTCATCGATCCACTTGCATTATCCGGACCAGTTGCCCGGGCGAGCGGAAGGGTCCTGGATGTACGGGTGGATCACCCGTACGGGATCTACCGGGATCAGATCATAAGCCCGGTCTCTGAACGGGCCGGTGATGTCCTTGCCCGTTTTAATCTGAAGAGCGAGGAGATTCTCGTCTCCCTGAACTTCATCAGGCAGCTCGTATCGGGGATTCCAACGGGACCGGTTCGCTGTGCGATAGCGATGCACGACGGGTTTGCCCTGGCAGGGATCGAATCGCCGCGGGGAAGAACGATTCATTATGTCAGGATCAGGGATAGCAGGATAGAGCGGTACTTCGTGGCCACGGCCTCTTTCTCCAACTGGCAGGCGATTGAACATGCGGTGATGGGGAACATCGTGCCTGATTTCCCCCTGATAAATAAGAGTCTGAACCTGTCCTACTCAGGGACTGATGTATGAGAGGTATCCATGAACATATTTTCTTCAGTTTTTAAAAGACCGGTCTGTAAAACGGCATCTCACGCTGACGATGCATTTGAACAGATCGGCCTTCAGACAAAAAAGGAGATCTCCCGTGTTTTCGGGAGAAGCCTCGCTATCCGTGAAGTGGATTGCGGAAGTGACAATGCCGCGGAGATAGAGCTCGGGAATCTCTCTGCTCCCCATTATGACATCGAACGGTTCGGAGTAACCTTCGTTGCATCACCGAGGCATGCAGATCTCCTCGCGGTCACCGGCGTGGTGACCCACGCCATGGCAACAGTATTGAAAAAAACCTATGAAGCGACTCCTGATCCAAAATTCGTGATTGCAATCGGTGACGATGCATGTACCGGGGGGATATACTTGGGAACCTATGCCGTTATCGGTCCCGTGGAAGAGGTTATCCCGGTTGACCTGAAGATCCTGGGAAATCCTCCGCGACCGGTCGAGATCCTGAGCGGGATCCTCTCGCTCATGAGATCAGCAGGGAAACCCAAATTTATGGATGGTGGCCCGGATTATGACTGATGAAATGCACTACGTAGTATAAGCCAAACATCGGTGATCTGATTACGGGTCTTGAGCATGTGGTAAGTACATCGATTCCCGGCCTTGCAGCAAAACCTATCATCGACCTTGATGTTGTGATAAACGATATGGCCCTGTTTCCGTCCATCATCGAATGCCTGGACCGTGCAGGATTTGAGTACGAAGGAGACCTTGGGGTCGAAGGGCGTGAAGCGTCCAGAAGGCGTTATGATGATGGATTCATGCCCTATCACCTGTATGTCTGTCCGAAAGACGGGAAAGGAGATCTGGAGTATATCACTTTCAGGGATTATCTTCGGTCACATCCTGATGCGGTCCGGGAATATGAGAAGATAAAAAAGGAGTCGGCCCATCAGTATCCACATGATATTGACCGGTATCAGAACGGAAAAAAGGATTTCATCGATATGGTCCTGGCAAAAACATGGTATCAGGACTACATCCGATATCCGTTCTTCTCTGGCATAAGTGCTCACCGGGAAAGTCTGAACAACCCATCGAGGAGATCAACGATTCGAACTCTCCGGTTTTGGTAGCCTTGACTGCCATGATAACACTCCGGATAACCTGAGCATGCTATTGATGGGATCATACAGATTCCGTTTGCAAATCGTCATGATCAGAGATACAACGGTAACAATA
This sequence comes from Methanospirillum sp., assembly GCA_028679485.1. Taxonomy (GTDB): domain Archaea; phylum Halobacteriota; class Methanomicrobia; order Methanomicrobiales; family Methanospirillaceae; genus Methanospirillum. The sequence goes on from JAJRBL010000312.1 coordinate 2,903, forward strand.
ATAAGAGGTTCATGATTCACCCCCTTTTTATCTCCAGTTCATCATCTTCTTTGGATGTCTTGAATCCCGTATTAGATCGAATTGGTTCTGCTATTATGGTATCTGGATTTGCAACCTTTTTCGGGTTCTCAGCATTGATCCTCTCTACCTTCCCAATTACTTCTGATTTCGGTCTTACGACCATTATTGCTGTGCTCTTCTCATTGATCGGAGCAATTGCGGTAATGCCTGCAATTCTCTCATTCGTTGATAAGATCGTTCATGGTGTGAAAGAATTAGAAGACGAGGTGCTGCACCACCCTCACCCACCCCATCAATAATTTTCGTAACTCTTCAGGTTGTTGAACATGCTATACCGACAGTGGCAGTACGCCTCGTTCCCAGATTATCGGATGTTTCCGTATGAAATTCAATAAATTGATGATGAGAGAGGCTGAATAGTTACCCGAATTTATAAAAATACCGCTCCCAAAGGGAATAATCGCTCCCCTCATTAATAACCTAGAAGAGTGATCAAGATTTAAGAATTCCCTCTCAATATGCTTACCTATATATATGTAACTATAAGGGCGCTCTATTCCATTTATTTTTATAATGGACTGTTAATATATAGACGTTGTATATGAAAATTACTCATATAATGGTTATTTACTAGGTGAAATGATGACCGAAACATACTCTACCGGTATAATATCAGAGGATCCTTCATCTCTCAGAAGTATCATCGATTCAATCCCTGTTGCGACCCTTATCATAGGTCCGGAAGGACAATGTATCGATTGTAACAGAACAACACTCCAAATATTCGATACTAAAAACAGGGATGATATCGTAGGAAAACCTCCCGGGACACTATCACCGCCGAGACAGAGAAACGGAAAAGATACTGACTCTGAAAGCAGAAAGTATATCTCAAAGGCTCATCAGACCGGTTCAGCCACGTTTTATTTTGACCATATCACCCTGAAGGGGAGGATATTTCAGGCCAAGGTATTACTCAGCGAGATCTTCTATGAGGGTAAGCAATGCCTCATGACGACGATCACCGGTATGACCGGACAGGTCCGGCTTGAGGAGAATGAAGCGCTCATCCTCCAGAATCCCAGTGCTATTATCCAGCTCAACCCTGATCTCTCCATTTCTGAGGTGAATCCGGCATTCGTCCAGATGTCAGGATACAGAAGAGAGGAGTGGATTGGAAGGAATTTTAACGACTTCAAGATCGTTAAAAGGGAAGGGGCAACAATCGACGACGCGATGCGATCAAAGAACGTGGCGAAAGGGCAACTCGTAATAGACTTCCCGACCGGGTTCCGGAACCTGGAATATACCCATATTCCGGTCTTTGATTCAGACGGGGAGATCATCAGGATTTATGCGGTGTTTTCAGATCTTACCGGTCTTGTCGAGAAGATCACCGAGTCTGAATCGCTGATAACAGAAAACCCGGCATCTATTCTCACAATGGATCTCAATGGGAAGATCCTCTCGGTTAACCCGCCTTTCCTTGCGGTATCACATCTTTCAAAGGAGAAGGTTCTCTCGATGCGGATACAGGAGTTCAATATCCTGGAACGGAGCGGAGTATCATTCCAGGAGGTACTCGCGACCAAAAAGACGGGGAAAGGGAGACTGGTTGTTGACTTCGGATATGCGGTAATGATATTTGACTGCACGTACATTCCGGTGATGGATGTGAATGGCGTCGTGACCAAGATGGTCTCGATGTATCTTGATGTTACCGACCAGGTCGGATATGTCGAGGAGATCCAGACCTTCATCAGGGAAAATCCCCATGCCATCATCACGGTGAATCCAGATCTGCGTATCACCGATGCCAATCCCGCATTCACGAAGATCATGGGATACCGTTACGAGGAGAGCACCAGGATGCGACTGACTGATATCAAGGTACTTGAGAGAACAGGTCAGTCAGCAGGTGATGCCCTTGCAAGCAAAAAACCAACGAAAGGAAGTATGGTTGTCGATGTACCTGCCGGCATAAGGCACCTCGATTACATCTATATCCCGATCCTCGACAAAAAAGGAGACGTAGTCCGTTTACTTGAAATCTTCTCAGACATGACTGCCATCAGGTCGATGGTACAATACCTGGAACAATCTGTCGAGTTGGTGGAAGAAAATATCAGTTCCCTGGCCCGGGGGGAGACCAACATCACCATCAGGGTACTTGATGCTGATGAACACTCTGTATCTGCGAAAAAGCAGTTTATCAAAATCGGGAACGCTGTCGAGACCGCCCGCAATGCGGTCACCAGACTTGTCACCGATTCGCAGACCATTGCACAGGCCGCGATAGCCGGAGACATGAAGTACCGGTCAGACCCATCCGTTCACGAGGGAGATTACCGGGCGGTCATCGAAGGAATGAATAAGACCCTTGATTCTATCGCCGTTCCCATCCGTGAATCCCTTAAGATCGCCGGATATTATGCTAATTATGACTTTTCGGTCAGATTTGATCAGAAGATAGACATCAAAGGAGACTGGATCCCGTTCAGAGAGGCGCTTAATAATATCGGGATCCAGGTATCTGATGCCATCTCCCTCATCAACAAGAACATCAGTAATCTTGCATCCAGTGCAGAAGAGACGAACGCAAGTATCGAGGAGGTTCTTGCCGGAGCCCAGCAGATTGCATCCAATGTAGGTATCGTCAGTCAGAATGCGGGACACAGTGAGAATGGAATCTCCCAGGTACTCAAGGCGATGGAAGATCTTAACGTAACGGTCGGTGCCGTCTCCCGGAAAGCCGAATCAGTATCAATAGCATCTGATGAAGCCAATAAACTGGCAAAAGGAGGGATAGATCTCGCAAAACAATCTGAAAAGGCGATGAACGAGATCACCGTCTCCGCAGGTGAGGTCGGGTCGATTGTAACCGGAATCAACTCCCAGATGGATGAAATCGGCAAGATCGTAAGACTGATATCAGATATTGCAAACCAAACCAATCTCCTTGCCCTGAACGCAGCCATCGAGGCAGCCCGGGCCGGTGAAGCAGGAAGGGGATTTGCGGTTGTAGCCGCAGAAGTCAAGTCTCTTGCCCAGGATTCACGGAAATCGGCGGAGAATATCGAGGATATGATCGCCACCCTCCAGACCAAGGCGAAACTGGCGACCGAGGCGATGGGGAAAGCTACCAACGCCGTCCAGGAAGGAAGTTCTGCCCTGGAGCAGACCCTTTCTGCCTTCAATGAGATAGCACAGACCATCGAGGAGATTAACCAGAATACCGTTGAAGTCGCTTCAGCATCTGAAGAACAGGCAGCATCGGTTGAAGAGGTGACGGCAAGTATCCAGGAGGTCTCAAACCTCGTCCAGAATACCTCGCACGAAGCAGGAGATGCTGCTGCAGCAACAGAGGAGGCAAGCGCCTCTATCGACGAGGTTGGACGGATCATGAATGGTGTGGTAAGTATCGTAGAAAACATCTCCGGAGAGATGACAAAGTTCAAGGTAGCCTGAATATGGGAGAAACTGATGTGAAACCCCGAAATGATGCACGAACGGCATCTTCGGGGCATGACGAAGATATCCAGGTAGTCGAGTTCCTCCTCAGCAACGAACGGTTTGCTATCAACCTGTTTGATGTCAAGGAGATTGTGGAGTACACCCGGATCACCCCTCTCCCGCGAAGTGCCCCGTATATCAGGGGGATTATCGATCTCAGGGGAGAGATCACAACCATCATCGATCTCAAGGAGAAGATGAGGATATCCGATTCCCGCATAAATCCCGAACAGTCACGGATCATCGTGATTGATAACTCGGTTACTACCACTAAAACAGGAATTTTAGTGGACGACGTGACAACCGTGCTTTCAGTACCTCCTTCCCAGATCGAAAAAAAGACCTGTGAAGGGGATGATTCATCTTATATTCTTGGCATAATACGGCATAAACAGGGTGATCGGGATTCTGACAAGACTGATCTCATCATCTGGATAGACGTACCCGCAATTATCAGGGATATGGGTTAATAATCAGACTTTATAATCTCTCTCCTTGAGATCATCACCATTTTATTTCTCTAATATTGGGTGGTTATACCTGACAGAAAACCGTCCATTTCCAGCTCCGGAAAATGGGAAGATAGGTAGTGGCCCAAATTATCGGATGTTTCCGTATGAAATTCAATAAATGATGATGAGAGGGATACTAGTACGATCTTCCCCGGGGCATATCAGACTGTTTTCGTCCTTTTTTTGCGATTATCCTGAGACG
>JAJRBL010000313.1 GCA_028679485.1 Methanospirillum sp.
CAAAGGAAGATGCAGAACCTGTGATATCAGGGATTTTTGCGGGGGAAGATGCCTGTACTCATCAATACTGGAACCCTGGCCAAAAGAGGGCGCAGATCTTGTCTGTGAGACCGTCCGCGCCCTCAAGACAGCACTTGAGAATATCCTTCCGGATATACAGCACCTGGTAGAGAAGAAGATCATCACAACCAAACATTTTGCCCATGAAAAGTTCAACGGATGTGAGATCATTCCCTAGAGAAGGCCTGGATTCATCAGGCCTGATCGTGCCTTAAGAAGGTGAAACACCAACCAGAATATGATGAAAATATCGGTCCTTGCCAGTGGAAGCAAGGGTAACTGCGTATATATCGAAGGAAACTCGGGGGCATTGGTCATCGACGCAGGCAGGTCCGCACGGGAGATCCTCGGGACGAAGGATCGCGATGGCCGTCTCGCTGAAGGAGGAGGGAACCGCGAGATGATAGAAGCGATTCTTGTCACCCATGAACATAGTGATCACGTAAAAGGACTGGCTCCCTTGGGCAATGCCCTGAAAGTCCCGGTATACGGAACCAGCGGCACCCTTGACGCTGCCATCAGATCGATCCATTCAAAGATCCGGTTCCCGGTTCACTCTGTTCTTTGCGGTGACAAAATAAGCATCGGTGACTTTACCGTTACCCCTTTCCCGGTCTCACACGATGCAACCGATCCTTGCGGATACCTTATCGAGGAGGATTCTGTCAGGGTATGCTACTGTACAGATACCGGGATCGTCACGGAGAGTATGCGTGACCGGCTCAGGGAGGCTGACGGGGTCATCCTGGAATCAAATCACTGCCCGAAGATGCTTCGTGATGGACCGTATCCTGAGTTTTTAAAACGGAGAATTGCCTCACCCCGGGGACATCTCTCAAATAAAGACACCGGAACGGTGCTGAAGGATCTTGCGGGATCCCTTCATTGCGCCGTACTGGCTCACCTATCCGAGGAGAACAACGAACCGGATCTGGCACTGAGGAATGCCCATGAAGCACTCGGGATCCATGCAGACGAGGTAGAGATCTTCGTGGCATCGTCGGTTGATCTGGTTAAAAAACCCCCCTGTAGAAAGGAGAGACAGAAATGCCGGGCGACCTGCCTGAACGAGTGCTGGAAGATCCCGATCTCGCTGTAGTCCCTGCCTGAGAAAGAAACATGTTGTTCAAAGAATTCGCCGAACTCTGCAGCCGCCTGGAGAAGATATCAGGAAGGCTCGAGACCATCGATATCCTCGCCGAAGCAATTTCATCCCTTTCGGAGGATGATCTTCCGGTCTTCTGCCGCCTCATCCTGGGAAAGCCGTTCCCGGAATGGAGCCCGAAAAAGATCGGGACAGGGCCGAATCTTCTCTACGAGGCTGTTGCATTCGTGACCGGGAGAAAGAAGGAGGAGATACTGGACCGGCTGGGCAGGGTCGGGGATGCAGGGGCAGCAGTCGAGGAACTCCTCTCCCAAAAGTCGCAGACCGCATTTTTTACCACCGATCTCATGCTCTCCGACCTCATGACAGCACTTGAAGAACTCGCATCGACGGGGGGAGGGAGATCCCAGAAAGAGAAGGCCAGGATAATCCAGCGGATCCTGTCTGATGCCTCACCCCTTGAGGGACATTACATCACTGCCATTCTTCTTGAGGATTTCCGGATCGGCGTCGGTGAAGGAAACCTCAGGGAAGCCATCGCACAGGCATTCTCCGTTGACCCTGCCCTCGTCGAGTATGCCGGCCAGGTGAGAAACGACATGGGAGAGGTGGCAACCCTGGCAAAACAGGGGGATGATGTACTCCGTTCCGTCAGGCTCGTCCCGTTCCACCCGGTGCGGATGATGCTTGCCAGACAGGGAACGATATCCGCAGTCCTCGAGGGAGAAGAGCATATTGTCGTTGAGTTCAAGTATGACGGGGCACGGTTCCAGTTCCACAAAGAGGGAACGGTCTGCCGGATGTATTCACGCAGGCTTGAAGAGGTGACCAAAGCCCTGCCTGACGTGGTTCATCTGCTTGACCAGGCAATAGCAGGCGATGTGATCGTGGACGGCGAAGTGATTGCCGTAAAAGACGGGCATCCTCTCCCGTTCCAGACCGTTCTCCGCCGGTTCAGAAGGAAACACGGGGTAACCAAGGCTGCCGAGTCGATCGAGATGGTCCCGAGGCTCTTCGATATCCTCTACTGCAACGGGGAGATGCTCATCGACACCCCGTTTCATAACCGGAGAGATATCCTCACCGGGGTTGCGAAAGAGTTCGTCACCGAACAACTGGTCTCCGGTGACGAGACAGAGATTGAGAACTATTACCATGCTGCCCTTGATGCCGGGCACGAAGGGGTGATGCTCAAAAGGCGGGATTCGCGGTACACGCCCGGGGTCAGGGGGAAAGACTGGGTAAAGATCAAACCTGAGGCAGATACCCTGGACCTCGTGGTAGTCGGGGCAGAATGGGGAGAAGGCAAACGTGCACATGTATTTGGTTCATTCCTTCTTGCAGCACGGGACAATGATCGCCTGGTTCCCATAAGCAGGGTGGCAACCGGTTTTTCAGACGAACAACTGGGCTGGCTCCATTCAATATTGAAGGATGATATCATCAGATCATCGGGAAAAATGGTCTGGTTCGAACCGAAGATCGTCTTCGAGGTGGGCTACTCCGAGATCCAGAAGAGCCCGAATTATGAAGGGGGGTATGCCCTCAGGTTCCCCCGGTTCATCGAAGTCAGGGAGGACAAGGATATCAGGGAAGGGAACACCGCCGAGGATGTGGGAGAACGATATACCCTTACACACAGGCCTGTCCCGTCGTAACCGTGAAAAAAGAGATTACCGGTGGGTAAAGTATGCGACTGCCGTCTCACCGGTACCATCTATCCGGGCAAAACCTACCCGCTCAAACTGGACGATCGTATCAGGGCTGGCAACAGCCTCCGGCTCGCAGACGCCTGATACATCACCCTCCGGACGTTTCAGGGTACAGGGATGTGACCATCCTTCAGGAAGCCACTGGATGATCGGGGCTTTTCTGCTCCTTGCCTCCTGGAGATCGTCCCCTGCATACTCGCCGAGGAGGTTCCCATCCTCACGTACTATCCTGATGTTAAAGAGATCTTTCAGCCTGAAGTAGTCTGCACCTGATGCAAGCTCGTCAGCCGGGAGAAGGACAGAACCGGTGAAGGGGATCTCACGGTATCCTCTTGCCTCGTCGCCGGGATACCGCATGGCCTTCGCGGTAACCGGTCTGCATCCCTTTATGGTGACCGGAACCGGATCGGGGACGAAGAAGAACCGGTCTGCATCCTTATCGATGATCTCCTTGTTCTTTGCAAACAGGTTCTCCCACGAGAACTGGATGTCTGTCTCCCCGGTGCCGATCTCGACAACGGCATTTCTCACTGCTTCAGGTTGTATACCCCGGCGGGCCATTGCACGAAGCGTTCCGAGGCGGATATCATCCCAGCCTGAGTACTCGTTCGAGAGGATCCCCGCTCTCATCTGCGAAGTCGAGAGGACCACTCCTTCAATACCCATTCTCCCGTAATGGCGGTAAACCGGTATATCCCAGTCCATGTACCGGAATATAAACTCCTGCCTCCTGGTATTTGCGATATGGTCCTTGCCACGGATCACATGGGTCATCCCGAGCAGGTGATCATCAGCCGCAACAGAGAGGTTCATGAGCGGATATACCACTGCATCCACCCGCTCATGCGGGGTTGAGGTCAGTACCCTGAAGAGGGGGAAATCACGCATGGCTGGATCAGGATGGGTGAGATCGGTCTTAAGCCTGACACCTGCCTCTCCTTCGGCAAATGCACCCTCAAGCATCTGCTCAAAGAGATCCATCGCCTCTTCAGGAGACTGGCTCCGGCAGGGACACGCCGTCTTGTGCATCTTGAGATCCCTGAAGGCCTCGTTGTCGCATCTGCAGACGTACGCGCCACCCCTGCGGATAAGTTCCTTTCCAATATCATAATACAGGGAAAACCGGTCCGACTGAAAGATCGTCTCTGATATAGAGAGGCCCATCCATGCAATATCCTCCCGTACCATGTCATAGGCCTCGGGATCGACCCGTTTCGGATCGGTATCCTCTATCCTGAGGATATACCTTCCCCCGTACCGCCGGATATATTCATCATTCAGGAACGCAGCCCGTGCATGGCCAAGATGGAGGGGACCAGACGGATTCGGTGCAAAACGCATTACGACCCCGTCTTTGACCCCGGGAAGATCGGGAAGACCGGTCTTCTTCTTCTCCTTCTTCTCGAAGATACCGGCATACTGGTCCGGGGCAAGCTTCTGAAGCGTCTGTTCCCGGTCATCAGCAGACATGGAAGAGACTTCGTCGAGGACCGGACCGAGCAGTTCCTTGATATCACCAGCACGTGTACGGAGGTCGGGATGTGAACCAAGAACTGCTCCCATCACCGCACCGGCAGCAGGGACGCTCTTGTGTTTTACCGCATTCGTCAGGGCAGCAACAAGTAATACCGATCTCAGATCAGACATCAGTATTCCCTTCTGACAAAGTACCAGGCAAGATCGGAGAGCATACGTTTTTCCTCTGATTCGGAGAGGATACAAAGGCCTTTTATCGCAGCATCTATCATATCATCAGCTTCTTTTTGCACGGCACCTATAACCCCTTTTGAAGTGAGGAGAGAGATAAGCCCGGCAATCTCATCAGAAGAGAGAGATCGGCGGTAGGGTTTCAGATCGATACCCTGGTTTCTCGCTTGGATAGCGATCAGGGTCTGTTTTCCTTCCCTGATATCTGAAGCCTGATCCTTGCCGGACCGGGATGAAGGAGCAAGCAGATCGATGAGATCATCCTGGATCTGGAATGCAATCCCGATATTGCAGCCATACTGGTACAGGGCTTCAATCTCTTTCTCCTCCCCTCCTGCAAGAAGTGCCCCGATAACCGCTGCTGCACCGTAGAGAATGCCGGTCTTCTTCTTCACCATCCCGAGGTACTCCTCCCTGGAGACATCCTCACGCTTCTCAAATGACATATCCTGTTGCTGCCCCTCGCAGATCTCCTCGCAGGTATGTGCCAGCATCGCAGTTGCTTTCACTTTCGGCGCATCAGGTGCATCTGCCTTGCATATTAGCGAGAAAGCCCTGGCATAGAGGACATCCCCTGCCAGTATTGCAGCAGGTTCACCCCAGATGGTGTGTACCGTCTTCTGACCGCGGCGATACTCATCCTTGTCCATGATATCATCATGAATAAGAGTAAAATTGTGGGTAACTTCCAGGGATAACCCTTCAGACATGAGCGTTGATGAACTCCCCGGACGGACGGAATCCGCAGCCAGTTTAAAAAGTGCCGGCCTGAGGCGTTTTCCTCCGGCAAACAGCAGGTGGTTTGCCGCTTTCGATAACTCGGTAGCCGGATCTCCATACAGGTCACGTAGGAGGTCATTCACTTCTGCAGCCGTTTTTTTCAGGTATGTCTCCAGATCCATACTAATCCCGTTTCCGTTATGCCAGTCTCTGTCGTTGGCCGTTTGCCATGAGGAAGAAGTCTTTGTTCAGGGTATACCCCATCTCATTCGCCAGTCCGAGATACTCGGAAGTAAGGTCGATTCCTCCATGGGCAGATATGATATACTGCGGATTGAGCATATGGATCATTTCATAATGATCCTCGCAGTAGGCATGACCACTCACATGAAGTTCATCGAATAATCGTGCACCCTGGTTTTTCAGGAGCGTAAACATCCTGTATCGCTGGGCACGATTCATGTCATTCGGAATAAGCTGGGCGCTGATCATCACCTTGTCGCCCCGTTCAATCTTGTAAGGGGTGTCATTCTGGGCAATCCGGGTAAGAATTGAACCGGGTTCACCCTGGTGACCGGTAACTATCGGCACGTACTGCTCTTTGCCGGTTTTTATTATCCGTCTCAGGGTTCGTTCGACGACACGGCGGTTTCCGAATACACTCGTGGTGTCCGGAAACCGGACCATCTTCATCTGCTCGGCAGTGGCACAGAACCGCTCCATGGAACGCCCGAGCAGGAGAGGCTTTCGTCCTATTTCGTGGGCACATTCTGCAATCGTCTTGACTCTCGCGATATGCGACGCGAACGTACTCACGATAATGGCACTTTTGTCATCCTCGTAACTCGTGATCACATCACGAACCATGTTCTTTGCAATCTGTTCGCTCGGACACCGTCCCTTTTTATTCACGTTCGTGGACTCGGTGATGAGACAGAGTACCCCGTCTTTACCGAGCTTCCTCAGTTTGGCAAAGTCCGGCGGCTCGCCAAGCACGGGATTCCGGTCCAGTTTGAAATCCAGTGCATAGATGATGACACCTTTCGGGGTATAGAGGGCCACCGTTGCCGTATCGATGATACTGTGCTGGGTCCTGACAAACTCCATCGAAAGAGTGTTCGAGATGTTGTATCGCTGGCTGTATTTGAGAGCAATCAGTTTATTGCTGATTGCAAACTTTTTTTCGCTCTCGATCTGCTGTTTTACCAGTTCAATGGTATATGGTGTTCCGATGATCGGTGCGTTATACCGGTGTGCCAGTTTCGGTACTGCCCCGATATGATCGAGATGGCCGTGCGAAAGGATAACGGCCTTGACCGTCCCCTCCAGCTGGTTCATCGCAGTATCGTCGGGAATTACTCCCATCTCGATAAGATCGAGAGAATGAGTGTTCTCCATCTCGATATCAGGGAACATCATCAGGGAATCAAGCCTGATTCCCATATCAAATATTATTATCTCTTTACCACAGCGGACGGCGGTCATATTCCGACCGAATTCATTATATCCGCCCACTGCAAGAACTTCAATCTCCAATTCTGGTTCCTCCTTCTTTATTACCTATCATATCACGTGTAGGACCGGTCACATACCAGCCGGTATCGGAAAGATCTGATATCCTGCTCTTTCCTGTAAGAAACATACATATCCGGAGTTCCTGATGTATTGACCAGATAACATCCCGCAGCGTATCAGGACCATCGCATGCCGGTTGCAGCAGGGGTAATGCCATCCCGGCAAGATCTGCACCCAGTACCAGTGCTTTCGCGATATCGATACCAGTCCGTATCCCGCCGCTTGCAATTACCGGTGCCCCGCACCTGGTCACTTCATACAGACTGACTGCCGTAGGAATACCCCATTCCCCGAAACGTTCACCCAGTCTCTTCAGACGGTGATCGTCAGATCCGGTTATGCGTCCTGACCGGTGACTCTCGATAAGCGCCCACGAAGAGCCCCCGTGTCCGCCGGTATCGATACAGGCAACCCCCGCACCAAGACACCGTTTCGCCGTATTATACGAGATTCCACAGCCGGTCTCCTTTACAATCACCGGAACATGCAGTTCCCTGGTGAGATCGCGGAGAGCAGAAAAGCATCCGGCAGCGTTATGATCCCCTTCCGGCTGGACCGACTCCTGGAGGAAGTTCAGGTGAATGGCAAGTGCATCGGCATCTATCATCTCGACTGCACGTTCAGCCCATTCAATTCCATGATCCCTGAGCTGCACTATCCCCAGGTTTCCTGCGATGAATGTATCCGGGGCCTTATCTCTCACCACTCTGAATGTATCCTCGAGTTCAGGGTTCTCCACTGCTGCCCTCTGGGATCCGACCCCGATCCCAAGCCTCATCTCTTCGGCAATCTCTGCAAGAACTGCGTTTATCTCTTTTGTTTCCGGGTGTCCCCCGGTCATCGCCGAGATGAAGAGCGGCGATTTGAGATCGTGGCCGAGAAAACGGGTAGTCAGATCAAGACTGTCCATGTCTGTATCGGGGAGTGCTTCATGGACGAGTCTGATATCTTCAAAACCGGTATTTCCGGATTCTATCTCTTCGTCGAGACAGATCCGGAGATGGTCCAGTTTCCGGGAGGAAGTAAAATCCTTTCGGTTCATCGACCCTCCGGCATGATCCATGTACCCCCGTGATCTGTTCCGTTCAGAAACTCCCGGAGTCGTGATATATGAAATATTTCCGACCCTATGCCGTTGTCGGCAAGACAGAGGAGTTCCGAGATCTTCCCCTGCATACCTCCGGTCACATCGACGTGGCCGGATCCTCCTATCCTTATGGTATGCGCCGTTTTACGGCGCAGTTCCCTCACAACCGATCCCCCGGCATCAAGCAGCCCCGGAACATCGGTCGCGAGACCGATCCTGTTCATCCGAAGTTGCTGTGCGAGAACCCTGATCAGTTGATCACCGGAAACAATGCATGCCCCTTTACTGGTGTCCATCACCACATCGCCATGGAGGACCGGCACCATACCGAGATCCATCATCAGCTGAAGATGCTCAGTGGTATACCCGGTGAGGACTCCGCCTGATGCAACCGCACCCAGAAGCGGATGGACGGCCAGGGCCTCGATTCCTTCTGCCCGTAGGGTCATGACA
>JAJRBL010000314.1 GCA_028679485.1 Methanospirillum sp.
TATGGAGAAACAGGCACTTACCGGCCTCCATGATGCGCAAATCCGTCTCCTGTTCCAGCTTCATATGGTACAGATGATGCCGATGTCCGTCCTTGGGAAAAACCTCTACATTTCAAAGTCACATATGACAACACTGGTTGACTCTCTGATCAAGGACGGACTGGTCGAGCGACATCCCGATCCCAATGACCGGCGGGTCATTAATGTCAGCATAACGGAAGAGGGACGGGAGAAACTCTCGTCAATAGAAGAGATAATCCGGAAACAACTCAAGACGATAATATCCGGGCTTTCAACACCCCATCTGCAGATCCTCTGCTCGGCGAGCGAAGAGATGCTCGATATCCTCGCGAAGATCCATTAACTTTCGGCTACAACCTGTCCCCGCGACATACATCACCACCATATGATCTGTCATACCGGACTAGGGAGTCAGGAAGATCATGCCCCCGTGGAGAAACCTGTGCAGATCTTCCGATTCCCGGAACCATACACTGGAGAAATCCTCATGAAAACATCTCCCAAATCACCTGTGATCCAAGGCGGATCACCAGGAGCACTAAGAACTCATACCATCCCGAGACTGGGTACCGGCATTGCCCGGAAGACCATGCTTATCGTACTGGCCGGTCTCATCCTGACCCTCATGGTATCATCCCCGGTTCTTGCCGGAACGAAATACATGTCAGGATCCCCGAACCTTACGGTGAGTATCGTCGGAAACAATGAATTTACACCGGGAACAACCGTACCGCTGAAACTACAGGTCCAGAATTCAGGACTCAACCAGATTAAATTCGTACAGTCAGGAATTGTCGATACCGATGACAAGCCGAGCACCGCGAAGATGGTGACAGTCTCCCTTCTTCCCGGTGACAGTCCGATCCTGGTAAAGTCAGATCCCCAGATGATCGGTGATATCCAGGGTTCACAGAGTACAACGGCCTCGTTTGAGATCAGGGTTCCTGACGATGCAAAGGCAGGAAGATACACCCTGCCGGTTGTTATCGATTACACCTACCTGGGAAATGCAGAGCAGGAAGGAACTGACAGCATCATATACCGTTACGTAGAAAAGAAACAGGAGATTGATCTCCCCTTTGTTGTCGAATCAGCAATTAACCTGGATGTAACCAATGTTACCTCAGATAACATCATCGCCGGAGGATCAGGATATATCACCCTTACCCTGAAGAATACCGGAACAGATGCCGGAGACAAGGCAGTAGCAAACCTTTCCCGGAGCGGCACTTCCCCTATCATCCCGGTATCAAACAGCGTGTATCTCGGGACATTTGCACCTGGAGATACGGTTGAGGCAAAATACAAGGTATCAGTCTCAAAGGATGCAGAACCGCAGGATTACCCGGTTGCTATCGCGGTAACCTATGAGAACACTGACGGAGAGACCGTGACGACGCCGTCTCAGAAGATAGGTGTCCAGGTTGGAGAAAAGGTAGACTTTACCGTCACCAGCGAACCGCCTGAAGTCAACCCTGGCAAGAAGAAGACTATCGAAGTGACTTACCGGAATGACGGTTCAGCAACGGTGTATGGGGCAGAGGTCAGGCTCAGTGCGGTGGATCCCTTCACCAGCAGTGACGATCTTGCCTACCTGGGAGACCTGGAGCCGGGCCAGAGTGTAGTTGCACGCTTCGGGGTAACCGTCGATGCTGATGCCGATGCTAAGACATACGGGCTCGATTCAGAGGTTAAATATCGTGATGCCCTTGATGACAGCCATGTATCTGATACTATCAAGGTCCCGGTCAACGTAGTAAAGGCAGAAGGACTTGCAGCACTCCTCTCCAGTCCGGTAGCCATTGGTGTCATCCTTGTCATCATCCTCGGTGGCGGTTACTACTTCTATGAGTACCGTCGTAAACAGAAGAAGCAGTAAACGGGCTGATATAAAATGCCTTCAATTTTTTCCCGTATCGCTGATGTTATCATAGAAAAACCTGGTCAGTTATCCAAGATTATTCTGGTTCTCATGGTCATATCCCTGATTGGGATGACCATGGTCACGATGGCAACCGGAAACAAGACCTATATGGACGAAAATTCCCCCAAGGGAATTCTGAATAACCATTATACCGAGACATTCCAGAAGGAAGCAGTCATCATCCTCCTGGAGTCTGGCGACTCGAAGAGTCCCGAGCTGCTGCAGTACATCGACTCCCTTGAGGAGCCGATAGGAAACCTCCAGTACATTACTTCATTCTCAAGCATTACCGATGTAATAAAATCCCTGAATAATGGCGTTCTTCCGACCTCATCCGAAGAGATGGACCAGGTGCTCGCAAAGATCCCTGATAACGTGAAGAACCAGTACATGCCTTCAGGAATGCTGAACATGGGTATGATTACCCTTGAATCAGGATTGTCTGATGAGAAGAAGACAACGGCACTGACCAACCTTCAGAAGTTCATCGACAGCACCGATATTCCCCCGGGCATTACGGTTAAACTCACCGGATCTGCTGCATTTCAGCAACAGATGAAGGAAGAGATGGGGAAATCGATGGGAACCCTCATCGTGGCAGCCCTGGTTCTCATGGTCATTGTCATGGGACTGCTCTTCGGGTACGTCAACCACCGGTTCCTTCCGGTGGTCATCGTTGCTGCCGGTCTCATCTTTACCTTCGGGTTCATCGGCCTTGCCGGGATAGAGATAAGTATGGCAGTAATCTCGGCTTTCCCGGTCATGATCGGGCTCGGGATAGACTACGCCATCCAGTTCCATTCAAGGCTTGAAGAGGAGGCGAGGGATCACCCCCTGAACGACGCCATCAGGACAACCATCACGAAGACCGGGCCTGCCGTGCTCTATGCAATGATGGCAACCTGCATGGGATTCGTGGCGATGTTCCTCTCCCCGATCCCGATGATGCAGGGGTTCGGGGTAGTCAGCATCATCGGGGTAGCGACCTGTTATCTCACCTCCCTGTTCGGGATACCTCTCATCGCAGTACTCATCAAGTACAAACCGAAGGGTCATGGAAAGTCAAAACAGGCAGATCTCATCGATTCCGGGTTGTCCAAGATGGCAGTATGGATCGCAACGAGGCCGGTTCCGATCCTCCTCCTGGTCCTGCTGGTCGCTTTCATCGGGATTCAGATGGACTCGCGGATCCCGGTGGATACCAATGAAAACGCATTTGTGCCGCCGGATATGCCTTCAAAAACCACCCTTGACAAAGTCACCAGGACAATAGGCTCCACCGACTCCGCACCGATCATCATCCATGGTTCGGATGTTCTCACCCTTGATTCTGTAAAATGGATGCAGGATTTCATCGATCTGGAATTACGAACCAAATCGAAGCTGACGAGGGGAGTAAGTATCGTCGATCTTATCAAGACATATAATAACGGGGAGATGCCGGAGACGCAGAGCGAACTTGATGCCATCCTGAGCCAAATCCCTGACAATGTCAAGAGTAGTTATATCAACGGGAACAACGAAGCGGTGATCCAGTTTTACACGGTGAAACTCGAGACCGATACGAAGAGCGATCTTAAGAACCAGATTGAAGGAGATCTCACGTTGTATCCCCCTCCGCCGGGAATAAAAGCTGATATCACCGGCAGTTTCGCGATATTCACGGATCTTATAAGTGACATTGTCGAGAGCAAGGATATCATCACCTATACTGGATTTGCCCTGGTGATACTCTTCCTTGCCGTTACCTATCGGAATATCAACGCTATCACGCCGATCGTTCCGATTGCAGCGATCGTCGGCTGGAACGCCGTAGCCATGTACATCATGGGTCTTGACTACAACCCGATGACTGCCTGTCTCGGATCGATGACCATCGGGGTTGCAGCAGAGTACACGATCCTCGTGATGGAACGGTACCTTGAAGAGAAGGAGAAGACACCTGATGTCATCGAGGCTTTGAAGAACAGTGTCAGGAAGATCGGGTCGGCTATCCTGGTATCGGGACTTGCAACCTTCTTTGGTTTCTCGGCACTGATCCTCTCGACCTTCCCCATCATCAGCAACTTCGGGCTTACCACCATTATTGCCGTTCTCTTCTCACTGATAGGAGCGGTAGCGGTAATGCCGGCAATTCTCTCATTCATCGACAAGGTTATCCACGGGGTGGAGAAGATGGAGGAGGAGGTTCTGCACCATCCTCATCAGGCTCATAAATAAACCACCCGGTTTTACCTCCTTGCAAAAAATATACAGGAAATTATCATGAAATGGAGACGCGATGCAGGCCTCACGGGAAGAATCTTCCTGACATGGGCACTGCTTTTGCTTGTATACCTGGTATTCATGGGAATACTCTGGGCACTCGGGCTTCCGTCAGGGTTTATCATCCTGATTGCTATAGCGATGGGGTTTGTCCAGTATTTCTTCTCTGACAAACTGGTCCTCATGAGTACCGGATCTAAAATTGTGGAATACGACGAAGCCCCGGAACTGCACGGGATAATAGAGAAGTTATGCACAGAAGCAGAACTTCCGAAACCCCGGATAGCGGTTATGCATTCCCCTGTACCGAATGCGTTTGCCACCGGAAGAAATCCCCGTCACGCGGTTGTGGCGGTGACGGACTCCATCATGCAGACCTTAAGCAAAGAAGAACTGGAAGCGGTCCTTGCCCATGAACTCTCCCACGTAAAAAACCGGGATATCCTCACCATGACGGTTGCAGGCTTTATCGCCACGATAGCATCCGTGATCATGAACAACTTCCTGTTTGCCTCGATATTCAGCGGTCGTGACCAGCGGGGGGCTTGGATTATAGCCGGTATCGTTGCCGCCATCGTCTGGGTGATCGCCATGATACTGATGATGGCATTATCCCGGTACAGGGAGTTTGCAGCGGACCGGGGTTCGGCATACATCACCAGGAATCCAGACGCACTCATCTCTGCCCTTCAGAAGATCAGCGGAAGGATAGACAGCCTACCCGCCCAGGCCAAGGCACCGGTTGAAGGCTCGAATGCATTCTTCATCATCCCGGCTATCTCCGGGAAAACACTAGCCGGTCTCTTTTCCACCCATCCGCCCCTGGA
>JAJRBL010000315.1 GCA_028679485.1 Methanospirillum sp.
GAATATCTCCGGGGCAGTCTCTGAGAACTCATCAGAAAGTGAGAATCCGGAAACACTTTCAAGCCCGGTTCAGAATGAGTACATACCTGTGGAATTACCAAATGTCACGGAGCCTGAGGAAACTTTGGATATAACCCGGAATCTCTCCCCGGCCGATAACCTGTCAGAATCCACACCGGCAGAACCGGTCAATTCATCGGCAGTGAAGAACGGTTACCTGCTCTTTACGAATATCCCTGAAGATGTTCAGGTCGTGCTCACGACGATTACCCGCTCGGAGATTGTCCTTGACAAGGTCGAGACCAGTACGTTGTCAGTTCCGGTTCCGGCCGATTATCAGTATTATTCGTCGTGGAGACTCGTAGGTGAGAACCAGACCCTCGGCGAAGGTCAGATTGTCCGGTACCCGGCACCGGACGAGACGGTTGTTATCCCGGTAACGGCAGGGGAACTTTCAGTGACTGAAGACATCCCGGCGGTAACGGATAATGTGACCCGGACTGCTGGTGTCCCTTTTTCCCTGAACCAACCAGATGAGACTCAGACAAACAATTCCGGGATTGATCTCATGATTTCAGGCAATGAGACACCTGTCCTCTCGGTCCCTCCTGTCCAGCCACTTCCATCCTCTTTCGGGACGATTCAGGACGGGAACGGAACAACAGGACCTCTGGTTCTCATAAATGGTAAGAGCGGGGAATATGAGGAAGGTTACACGATTACGGCATATGCAGGACCTGGAGGGGCAATCTTTCCTGAAGGAACCGTGAACGTACAAAAGGGCGGAAATGTGACCTTTGTACTGACCCCTTATGATGGCCGTACGCTTGATTATCTCCTCGTTGACGGATCCACCACGAAATCTGAAGAAGAATATGCATTTGTAAATGTAACCGGAGATCATACGATAATAGCAGGATTCAGTTAATTATCATTGATACGTATATTTCACTAAAAATGCGGTTATCTGATATATAATGACTAAATATCCAATTTAACCTGATAATGATGCGTCCTTTCTGTTATATCTTTATCCGTAATCAGCACCTTAGTACTATCATGAACGCCATCTCCGTGTACCGGTATCTGATGGTGTTTATTCTCCTTCTTTTTGCCTTGTACGGAATAAACGGGTGCCTTGCCGATTCAGACGGGGTATCAGGTACTACCATGGTGACACCTGTGGTCTCGTCTCCGACAGGCACGCCTGAAATTCCTGCGAAGGCAACCATTGCACCGATTCACACGAAAGAACCGGTAGTAAAACCTCCTGTCGAGAGTCAGAAAACCCCGGGTGCAACAGCAACACCGACACCCGTTGAGTCCCGCCCTCCTGTCCCTTCGGTTACCGAAACGCCTGTAACCGTTCCAACGACATATGTCGTGGATACCGGGAACAACGAGACTGCAGAGACGTATTACCAGTGGGGGAAGGCATATGAGGATATCGGGAATTATGACGCTGCCCTGGCTGAATATGAGAAGGCAATAGCCCGGGACCCTTATTACACGGATGCCTGGTATCACCGTGCGGTCTGTTATGAGAAGAAGGGGATGTACGATGAGGCCTATGATTCGTACCGGTTCCTCCTTACCATCGATCCGGGGTTCTTCTCCTCGGGTAAGAATGAATCAGTAATCCGCAATCCCCTGAATATTTCACCAAACGGCATGCCTCCGGGACAGGATCCGAATATTCCCTTCATGATCAGCCCGTTAATCTGGATACTGGCGGGAACCGGGGTTGGGGGCCTGGTAATTAGTGCCGTC
This sequence comes from Methanospirillum sp., assembly GCA_028679485.1. Lineage (GTDB taxonomy): Archaea > Halobacteriota > Methanomicrobia > Methanomicrobiales > Methanospirillaceae > Methanospirillum. Next base: position 1,771 of record JAJRBL010000315.1, read on the forward strand.
GCAATATACCATATCCGCAGGCGCCCGACGAGAGAATCAACCCCGATTCTCATCCGCCAGTCATCAGGACCGATATCTGATCGCGAACTGTCCGTGATTGGAGACAAGGCGATGGAGTTCTATGACGGAGACCCGTATATCTGCAACGAGGTGATCAGGCTTGCAATCGAGATTGCCAGGGAAGGCCGGGAAGGAAAACCGGTGGGTACGGCATTTATCCTCGGTGACAGTGATGCCGTCCTTGCCCGTTCCCGTCAGCTGATATTAAATCCGCTTGAGGGTCACTCCTCGACCAAGAGGATAATTACCAACTCGGACATGAGGGAGAACATCAAAGAACTGGCCCTTCTTGATGGTGCCTTCGTTATTCGCGAGGACGGGACCGTCGAGGCAGCAGGGAGATACATCTCTATCGATACCAGTAAAGTCAACCTCAAAAAAGGGTTTGGTACGAGGCATGTTTCCGTTGCCGCGATAACCCAGGAGACAAAGGCAATAGGTATTGTCGTATCGGAAAGCGGTGGTCTTGTCAGAATAATCGCCAGGGGCAGGATCATCTTGGAGACCAGTTAACCATTAAAAGGTTATCTCAGGCCTTTTATTGATCTCTTCTTCGAACTCGAGGTACTTGAGTTTCACGAGACCGGCGATCCGTGCGATAATATTTGACGGAATGGTATCAGTCATCGTGTTGTACTGTTCTGCGATGTTGTTGCAGGTATACCGCTGGCGTGCGATCTCATCTTCCACCCCCCGCACCGAATTCATCAGTTCCGATACGGTTGCCTGGGTCTTCAGGTCAGGGTAATTTTCCATCACGGCAAACAGTCTCCCAAGAATGGTTCTGGATTCTGCTTCGAGAGCAGGAATGTCCCCGGAACCTGCGGACCCGACCGAAGCTCTCATCGCGGTCACCCGTTCCAGGGTTTCTTTTTCGAATGCAGCGTAACTTTTCACCGCACCCAGAAGTTGTTCGATCATATCCAGCCGTTTCTTGAGAGCAACACGGATCTGTCCCATGGTCGCTTCGTATGAATTTTTCAATGCGTAAAACCGGTTATAAATCGAGATGAACCAGATGACCAGACCTGCCAGTACCAGGATTACGATCACGGAGACAATAATCTCTATCATGATTCCCTACACCCTATTGTTGTTACCGGGGTATCAGTATTACTGACACCGGGGAATCCGGGTTTATGAGATCAGCAGGTTGCACACAATTCTTTTCCGGAATTGAACCGTATATATCTAAGAGAGTAACAATCCCGTCATCAACCCTGTCGTCTCCCAGACAGGGTTGTCATGATCAAAACAGGAAACCCATGGATCTTATACCGGTCGCCTCAAGCATTTTCACCCTGTTTATTCTCATAGGTGTAGGATTTGTCGCGTTCAGGGCTGGATATATCAGCAGAAACGGGGCTTCGGGTCTCTCATCCCTCCTCGTAAATGTTACGATACCCTGCCTGATCATCGAGAGTATGCAGGTCAGGCTTTCCGAAGGGCTTGTCCACTCGATGGAACTCCTTTTGGTCATCGAAATCCTGGTATATGCGGTATCGTTCTGTATTGCCGCAATACTCCCCCATTTCCTCTCTGGATCATCGTTTGAGACCGGGGTTGTGAGGTTCATGCTGATATTCTCCAATCTTGGGTTCATGGGATACCCGGTAGCTTACGCGATGTACGGAGAAGAGTCGGTCTTTTATGTAACCCTCATCAATCTTCCGTTCGGCCTCCTGGTATTCACCCTGGGGATATTTTTACTCCGTCCCGATCTTGCAAAACACCCGGAGATAAAACGGATACTCACCCCTGGCCTGATCTCTTCGTTTATTGGTCTCTTTTTATTATTCACCGGAATATCCATTCCGTCACCGTTCCGCGAGTCGGTAACGCTTCTGGGATCGATTACCACCCCTCTTGCCATGATTGTAATCGGCTCATTTCTTGCCCCTCTTCCTGTCCTGTCTATGATATCGGACAGAAGGATCTACATAATCTCCCTGTTCCGCCTGCTGGTAATACCGGTGATTGTTCTCTTCATCATCTCCCCTTTTGTATCAGATCCCCTCCTCGTAGGAATACCTGTCCTGCTCGCAGCGATGCCGGTTGCAGCAAATACGGTTCTTCTCTCTGAGGAGTACGGGGTAAATGCCGAACTTGCCTCGAAAGGAGTCTTCATCTCAACCTTTCTTTCATTCATAACGATCCCCGTCATAGGGTATCTCCTCCCGGTTTTATGATGCGGGAATTCATACCTGTATAAACGGTTGGAGAAGGAGATGACAAAGGATATGAAGAGCACCGTGTATCTCTCCAGGATAAAGGTCAGAACTCCGGGGGAGAATAATTGTGTGAAAATTGCCAGGTTGTGTGATACAGCCGGTCTCGATACGGTTGTTTCGAAGGATGATCTCACTGCAGTGAAACTTCACTTTGGTGAACTGGGAAATGATACCTATATCAAACCGGTCTTTGTCAGGCAGGTGACTGATGCCATAAAAAAAAAGGGAAGGAAAACCATTCCTCACCGATACCAATACCATGTACATCGGTTCCCGGCACAATGCTGCAGATCACCTGAAGACAGCAGTACTACACGGATTTGCGTATGCCGTTGTGGATGTGCCGCTTGTTATCGCCGATGGCCTGAAAGGACAGAATTTGCGGGAAGTCCCTGTTCCCGGGAATCATTTCAAGTCAGTAAAAATTGCCGGAGATATCATTGATGCAGACTCCATGGTGGTCCTGACCCATGTCAAGGGTCATGCCCTGTCTGGATTCGGGGGGGCAATCAAGAACCTTGCCATGGGATGTGCTCCGCCGCTGGGAAAACGGGACCAGCACCAGGGTATGCAGGCAGAGATAAACGAGTCGGAATGTGTCGGATGCGGGTATTGTGTCACCCAGTGCCCGTTTGGGGCAATCAGTATGGGAATAAAGGCATCTGTCGACCGATCGATCTGTTACGGATGTTCTGCCTGTCTGCAGGTCTGTCCTGAAGAAGCAATAGATTTCAACTGGAAACGGGATGTTCCGAGGTTCCTCGAACGAATGGTGGAATATGCATCGGGGGCAGTTGCGGGAAAAGAAGGAAAGGTATTATATCTCAGTATTCTTACCGGAATTACTCCTGATTGCGACTGCGTACCCTGGAGCGACACCCCTATTGTTCCTGACATCGGTTTTCTCGCATCAACCGATCCGGTTGCCATCGATGCAGCTGCTGTGGATCTTATTAATCAGCAGCGTGGAAATGAACATTCGTCGCTTCATTCCCATCATGAACCTGGAGCAGACAAGTTCTCCGGTTTATGGGAGAAGGTTGACGGACTTCACCTCATCTCATATGCGCATGAGTTCGGGCTTGGTTCCAGGAATTATACCCTTATCGAATTATAATGTATCAACTTTCTTTTCCCGGAGAGGAAAGGATGTATCTCCTTTTCTGAATAGTACAGTATATGCATCTGAATGCATCACACAGAAATGATTGTTTGGCTCAGATCGGGATGAAGCTTACTGCTTTTACGATTCATCTTGTCGTTCCGGTTACCCTGATGATCACGTTCATCATTCTGTATCACGGTATGTGGACGAGTTGATCGGTTTGATCTGAGTACTATGAAATCCGGTACAACCGGATCTTTTTTTTCTTTCAGGAGATGTATTGCCTGTAACAACCGGTCAATCGTAAAAGAAATGAGGCCTGGTTTCATTCGCCTGGCCCCGGGTGATATGTATAAATAGTATGATGTCAATGGGACTGTATTACCAAAGGGAGGTGAGACCTGATGGCTTCATTGGATTTAAAAAAGATATTGGAATTGAAGCAGACAGCCATGCGAAGATGTGAAGAACGAATCCGTGATGCTGCCCTGAAACCGCCATGCATAAAAAAGCTGGAGGGCATGGAGAATTATGGAGTCACCACGAGTCTCAAACGGAAACATGGATTATAACCTCTCTTTTTTCCCGGGAGGATGATATGGAACCTGACAGGCCGCTTTTGGAACTGA
>JAJRBL010000316.1 GCA_028679485.1 Methanospirillum sp.
AATTGATGTCATCAGGGTGCACCCCGGCCTCTTTCATGCGCCGGTGATAAAATGAGGAGAAACTGTATACCTTGTATACCAGGGTTTTAAGGAGTTTATACTGCAGTTTCCGCAGATCACCGGGCGGCATCTCTTCGATCCTGGGTTCCCAGCACCGCATCAGTCAGCCCCCCGCCTGTCGATAACCCGCTTTGCTTTTCCTTCGAATCTTGGTAGTGTTCCCGGTTCGACCAGATTCACCGTTGTCCTGAGTTCGAGGACATCGTGCAACGATTTTATCACCTTGTTCTGGATCTTTTTCAGGTCAGCCAGTTCTCCGCTGAAGAATGAACGAGACATCTCAACCTCTATGGTCATCTCATCCATATGGTTGATCCGATCAATATATACCATATAATGATTGCCCACTTCCGGTATTGAGAGAAGCACATGCTCTATCTGGCTTGGAAATACGTTAATTCCCCTGATTACCAGCATGTCATCGCTTCTTCCGGTGAAACGTGCAAGACGTGGTCCCCGTCCGCAGGAACACTCGTCATCAAGGATCATCGTGATGTCTCCGGTTCTGTACCGGAGAAGGGGCATCGCTTCCTTGACGAGAGGGGTCACTACCAGTTCACCGCGTTCTCCCGGGCCAAGGTTCTCTCCGGTGACAGGGTCGATTATCTCCACGAGGTATGAATCATGCCAGATATGAAGGCCGTTATGTTCGGAGCATTCAAAGGCTACTCCCGGGCCATACAGTTCGCTCATGCCGTAACTGTCAAAGGCCTCAACGCCGAGTTTTTCTTCAAGTTCACGCCTGGTTTTTTCCGACCAGGGTTCAGCCCCGAACATACCCACCCTGAGCGAAGAGAGATCCATCCTGAGATCTGCCGCAACTTCGGCAAGGTGGAGGCCATAACTGGGTGTGCAGTGAATTGCCGTGACCCCGAAGTCATGGATCATCTCGATCTGTCTCCGGGTATTCCCCGTACCTGCCGGAACTGCGGTAAGTCCTGCTTTTTCTGCCCCGTAATGGAAACCGAGTCCACCGGTGAACATCCCGTAGTTAACCATGTTCTGGAAGACATCGTTGCTGGTCAGGCCAACCATTGTGAGGTTCCGTGCAATCAGTCCGGACCAGGTATCCAGATCGCCTTTTGTATATCCTACCACGGTAGGTTTGCCGGTAGTCCCCGATGTCGTGTGGATCCGGATGATCTCCCGCATGGGAACTGCCATAAAACCAAACGGGTATCCCTCCCTGAGATCGCTTTTTCTCGTAAAAGGGAGTTTTTGCAGGTCATCCAGCGTTTTTAAATCTGATGGTCTGATTCCGGCCTCCCTGAACTTATCCCGGTAAAAACCCATGTTCATGCACCGGTTTACTGTCTCATGCAGGCGTTTTTCCTGGAGATCCCGGAGAGCATCAGGTTTTATTGTCTCAATAGCTTCATCCCAGTACATTTCATTGCAATCCTGAACATCACTCGGATGTTTGTGTCATATCGTTGGAAGGTAGAACCCATAACCTTGTTGCAGGGTAACATGGTGCACGAAAGGCTTACAGATCGTAGAATCCTCTCTCCCGCGAAGAGAAATGGGAAATTTAAGGTGTTCTAACTGGTTTGGGTCTATAAATCCAGGTTACCGCTTCAGAACCCTGTTGTACCCTGACTGCCTGAGGGTGATTTAAATACCCTGTATGACTATCCATTAATCGGAGGATATCATGTCTGATATAATGTCTATGGTAATAAGCCCCCTGTCTACCACAATGACAACCATTGCAGAACTGATCCCGTTTGTCATAGCAGCCCTTGTCATACTGGTTGTCGGGTGGATTGTTGGCAGAATCCTCGGAAAAATCGGGGCAATGTTTGTATCTAAGACCGGAATCGAGGAGAAATTTTCAAAGACACCCCTGATAAAAGCCCTCGATGAGTCCAGTTGTTCGCTATCATCACTGGTTGACTACCTCATACGGATTGTCGTGTACCTGCTTGCGATCATGTCGGCGGCAGATACCCTGGAGATCCAGTCTCTGCAGAACATTCTCTCGGCATTGCTCGCATACATTCCCCATATCATTGCGTTTATCCTGATTCTCTTTATCGGACTCTTACTGGTGGACTATCTTGCTGATTTCATGGCAAAACTCGGTGAGTCATCGAATGTCGAATTTATCCGGCCGGTGGTGCTGCTTCTTCGCCTGTTCCTGTACTTCGTGGTGGTCATGCTGGCACTGACCCAGCTCAACCTCGACCTGAACATCATCTATGCCTTTGTCATCCCCCTCTCCTGGGGAATCAGCCTGGGTATCGGCGGGGCAATTGCCCTGTTCTTCGGATGGGGTCTCAAGGAAAAGAGCCCCGAATTCATGGATACTCTTTTAGGACATATGAAACCCAAGGAATGAGTTTTCAGCATACCTCTCTCTTTTTATGAGTCTTCTCCGGGTTTCACCCTAGTGCATTCTCCCGGAGCAGGCAGGGAAAATAACGATTATTCAGGGCATCCTGTCCGGATGCGGGAGAAAGAGTAGGGTATCCTTTTCAAAAAGGAGTGCCATTACCTATGTATGCAGGTTATCGGCATCAACAGCAGTCCAAGGAAAAAGAGCAACACGGATCTTCTTCTGATCAACCTTCTCCGTGGCGTATCTGCCGGCGGAGGCGAGACGGTGCATATCGATCTGTACGATTACGACATCGGTTTCTGCAAGGCATGTGAAACCTGTTATAAAACAGGATCCTGCGCGATAACCGATGATTTCGAGGAGATATACGATATCGTGCTGGAATCTGACGGGATAGTTCTCAGCAGTCCGAATTACATCAACAATGTCACGGCGGTCATGAAAACATTCCTTGACCGGATGGCCGATACCGTCCACTGTCAGCGTCTTCTCGGGAAATATGCGGCCGCAGTCAGTACTGCAGGGGGATCAGGTGCCGGGGAGGTTGCCGGTTACCTGAACCAGTCGATGTTTATCATGGGTGCCGATATCGTGGGGAAGGTCGGGGTCAATCTTGCAGACGGCGAGGAAATGTTCAACAAGGGAGTCAGTGCAGCGTATGAACTGGGTGTGGAGTTTGCGGATGCGATTATAACCAAAACGGTATACCCGGATCAGAAGGAGAACCATGAGGCAATGCTGAAACGAATGACCGAACTGGTCTCATTCAGAAGAGATGACTGGCCGCACGAGTATGAATACC
>JAJRBL010000317.1 GCA_028679485.1 Methanospirillum sp.
CCGAACGGGTGATGCTGCTCCACTACAGGGAGCATGACTTTTTGTTTGAATCCAACACCCACTGGTGGCTGTCCCAGCTCATGACGATGGGCGATGAATGGCTGCAGGATCTCTTCGGTGATTCCCGGGATTACCATGTCTCTGATTTTTCCGGTCTTTACCGGACTTTTTTGAACATATACGGAGGAAAAACTGATAATGACCTCCAGTATATGGCAACATTGTCTCGTTTGATCTACGGTTTGTCGTCTGCATATCTCCTCCTGGGTGACATCAGGTTCCTTAAGGCTGCCAAGGCCGGTGTTGATTTCCAGCGTACCGCATTCCGCTCGATCACGCATGACGGCCAGCATATTATCTGGAGCCATGCCAGGAAAAAACTGGTAATCGGGAACAAAACCATCATACCTTCACAGATGGATGACGACAGGGACTCCATCCCGCTGTACGAACAGATCTATGCCCTTGCAGGTATGACCCAGTATTTCCGGATCACCGGCGACGGGGAAGTCCTCAACGATATCATCCGGACGGTAAAAAGTTTCAACAAATTTTACAAGGACGACAGAGCCATCAACCCGGATTATCCCGGTAACGGGGGATACTTCAGCCATATCGATCCGGTAACCTTTGTCCCGTACGATCCCGCTCTGGGAAAAAATCGGCTGAAAAAGAACTGGAATTCCATCGGGGATCATATCCCGGCATATCTCATCAATATCATCCTCGCACTGGAGCCCCTGCCGGTAGGAAATGATGCAGAGATTGAGGAATTTTTGCAGACCTGTAAAAAGATGCTGGATGAACTGACCAGCCTGATACTTGAAAAGTTTCCTGATCCAGACAGATCCTGCCCGTACGTGAACGAACGGTTCTACGATGACTGGAGACCTGACCATGAATGGGGCTGGCAGCAGAATCGTGCAATTGTCGGGCATAATCTCAAGATTGTATGGAATCTCCTGAGGATTGCCCATTATTATTCCCATAAGAGTGACCGGGCAACGGATGTCAGGAGAATCAGGGAGTTCGCAGAGAGGCTGGGGACTGACATGAAAGATGCCGGGCTCGATCTCTACCGTGGAGGATGCTTTGATGCGGTTGAGCGCAACCGGAGAGAAGGTCATCCCATTGAACTGGTCTGGGGCGATCACAAGGACTTCTGGCAGCAGGAACAGGGAATCCTGGCATACCTCTCACTCTTCGGCTTTACCGGGGAGCAGATTTACCTTGATCTTGCACGTGACATGATGGCCTGGTGGAATGCATTTCACCTAGACCGGGAGAACCGGAGCATCCTGTTCCGCATAGATGACAATGGATCTCCGATCGTCAAGGGCAGGGGGATTGCAGGGTACGATATCGCCGGGTACCATGCATTCGAACTGAACTACCTGGCCCATATCTATATCAGGTGCTTTACTGACAGGAGATCAGACCACGAAGTGGATTTCTGTCTCTATTTCAGGCCAGATACACACAGTGTGTTCAACTTCATCAATGTCCTGCCTGATTTCCTGAAGCCCGGAACTGTAGAGATAGCAGGCATTACCGTGAACGGCAAAACCAGGGACTATGTAGCTGCAGACAACTTCCAGATCCCGGTAAATGATGATGAACTGGGCAAAGAGTTCATCATCCAGTTCCGGGTGATCAAGAAACCGGCAGACCGGGAGGCGAGATGATGACCGAAGATCTCAGTGGAAAAAAGATAGCTGTGCTGGTAGAGAGCCAGTACATCCCTGAGGAGATCCAGGTTTACAAGGAGCGTTTTGGATCGTATGGTGCAGAGGTCCATCTCATGTCAGATCTCTGGGGCATGAAGACCCAGCGGTTCGTAAGTGAAGTGGAGGTGCCGGACAAGGTACCCGAGATTCTTGAAGTTGGTATCGATTTTAAAGAGGTTAACCTCGATGAATACGCGGCTGTTATCATGGCAGCCAATTACACAAGCGTCAGGTTGCGGTATTTCCAGCCCCCGGTCGACGGATCCGGAAACCCCCTCCCGGTATCGCCGGATATGGTCCGTCTTGCCCCTGCCGTCAGATTCTTCTCCCGGGCAATGAGAAATCCGGGGATCATCAAGGGTGCCCTGTGCCACGGGCTCTGGCTTCTTACGCCGATGCCCGAACTTTTGTCAGGACGCAGGGTTATCTGCCACGAGGTTGTTCTGGCAGACATCGCCAATGCAGGGGCAATATACACCCCTGACCCCTCGCATGTTGTCGTCGACGGCGATCTGGTGACCGGGAGAAGTTACCATGAAGCTGCCCTGATGGTAGATACCATCCGCGACCTGATCACCAAAAATATCCCCCCGGATAAGGCCAAAACACCCGTAACCGCAAGCACTCCGGAAAAAGGTAAAAAACACATCCTGGTTGTCATATCTGGCAAAGGGTACTGGGGTGAAGAACTCATCGGACCGCTCGAAGTGTTCGGTGAGAACGGCTATACCTTTGATATCGTCACCCCCGATGGGAAGAGACCGGTTGCCCTGCCGCCAAGCTTTGATCCTGACTATGTCGATCCGGCCCTCGGTCGCCCGGTCACCTCATACGAGGTAGCCAGGAAGGTCCGGGATCTCGATTCCCTCTCGGAAGGCCGGAGCGACCTCTCAAGATGCCTGGATAACCCGGTACATCTGAACGATATCATGCCCGAACGCCCGTACATCTGCCATCCTGCATATAGCCACGTACTGGAGTCCTATTATGAATCGCGGAAGAAGGCCTGGCAAAACCTTGAGAGGTATGATGCACTCCTTCTTGTCGGAGGAAGCGGCCCGGTCATCGATATGGTGAACAACCAACGGATTCATGACGTTATTCTCGGTTTTTACTACCGCAACAAACCAATTGCCGCCGAGTGTTATGCCATCGGCTGCCTTGCCTTTGCCAGGGAGATCACAAACCGCGAATGCATCATTCGTGGACGTACCGTGACCGGGCACTGCCTGGAGTACGATTACAAGACCCAGTGGGGATGGCTGGACTATGGATCAGGGATGCCCATGTACCCCCAGGAATACCTGCTCCGTGATGCCGTAGGACCTGAAGGAACCTTTATCGGCAACTTCGGGCAATCAACATCGACCGTTGTGGATTACCCGTTTATCACCGGGAGGTCGACATCCGACGGGTATCCGGTCGGGCATGCTCTTGTTGATGTCCTGGAGAACAACCTGAAACGGCTGGGCTGGTAAGGTCTGAAGATAAAGGAGACATATATGGTACAAGAGCGTGCACGGCATGCACTCCTCAGGCAGATGCTTCTCGATGATATCCGGGTTATCTTTGGAAATCCGGGAACTACCGAAGAGAATTTTCTTGACGAACTGAACCAGTGCCAGGAGATCAGGTACGTGATGGGTCTGCAGGAATCCG
>JAJRBL010000318.1 GCA_028679485.1 Methanospirillum sp.
GAAAGACACCCGGGGAAGTGGTATTTGTCCAGTGTGTCGGATCACGGGACATTCCCCTTGGTTGTACCTCCTGTTCTGCAGTCTGCTGCATGTATGCGATAAAAAATGCCCTGCTGATAAAAGAAAAATACCCGGATACCAGGGTTACCATCCTGTACATGGATATCAGGGCATACGGAAAAGGGTACGAGGAATATTACCATCGTGCAGAAGGGCTGGGGGTCAGGTTTATCAGGGGAATTCCGGGCGATATCTACCAGGCAGACGGGGCGGTTGTAGTTCACGTCGAAAACACGGAGACAAAGGAATTTCTCAAGATAGAAGCAGGGCTGGTTGTCCTCTCGGTCGGCATCAGGCCACAGGCAGATGCAGGAACAATGGCGGGACGACTGGGGATAGTCTGCGATGATACCGGTTTTTTCGCCTGTTCAGACCAGAAATGCGGCCCAGTGACAACCCTCAAAAAAGGGATATTCCTTGCAGGAACCTGCAAGGAACCGATGGATATCCCTGACACGGTGATGGAAGGCGGGGCTGCTGCAATGCAGGCTGTTCTTGCGACTCTGCGGGGTGGCCATGCAGCCCCTTAGACCAGTCCTTTTTCACCCCGACGTTCCGGAGATAGCATTCATCGAGCAGACCCTTCTTCCCGGGACATTGGAGACGAGATCGGCCAGAACGATTCAGGAACTCGCTGATGCTATCCGTCGTCTCGGGATCAGGGGGGCACCGGCACTCGGATGTGCGGGAGCCTGCGGGATTGCCCTTTCTGCCCTTATCACCCGGGAATCAGATCTCACCAAGTTCATCTCGGCAGTGAGGCATGACGCTGATCTGCTCAGGTCCACAAGGCCGACTGCCGTAAACCTGTTTTACGGGATAGACCGGGTGATGGCCGTCGTTGAGTCCGCAGGATCAGTGAAGGATGCACAAGTCCGGGCAGTACGGGAGGCAGAGGCGGTTGTAGACAGCGACCGGCAGACCTGTCATGCTATAGGGAACCACGGCCTTCAGATTGTCCCCCACGGGGCACGGATATTAACGCATTGTAATGCCGGGGCACTTGCCTGTGGAGAATGGGGAACGGCTCTCGGGGTCGTCCGTTCTGCCCACGAGGCAGGGAGAGATATCAGGGTATATGCCTGTGAAACCCGCCCCCTTCTCCAGGGAGCCAGGCTTACGAGCTGGGAACTGGAGCGGGACGGCATCGATGTCACCCTGATCACCGATTCGATGGCTGCTGTCCTGATGAGAAAAGGAGAGATTGACCTGGTGATCGTAGGGGCTGACCGGGTGGTATCAGATGCCGTCTTTAACAAGATCGGGACATATATGCATGCAGTCTGTGCACATGCCCACCAGATCCCCTTTTATATTGCTGCCCCCTTCTCGACCTTTGATGAGGATGCAAAAGAGGAGATGGTCCCTATCGAAGAGAGGGCAGGGGATGAGATTCGGATGATACAGAACTGCAGCATTGCACCGAGAGACATCAAAGTCTGGAATCCGGCCTTTGATGCGACTCCGATGAACCTGGTAACGGGGATTATCACCGAGCACGGCATTTTCAGATTACCCCGGGATATAGACCTTATAAAAGAAAAGAAGAAATCATCTGGCCGCGAAGGTTTTCCCGCATGATCGGATCAGCTCCCTATGCTCACATACTCATGCTTATCGGAGAACTTACGGTTCTGATAATTCTCCTGATATTATTCTGCGGGTTTATCATTTTGATCCTCACTGCTTACGCGATTCGCACCGGCAATATTCTGTTCCCCACCTTCATGAGGGGAGGACTCCTCTTTCTTGAAGGCCTGGTGCGTGGTCTCTTCAGGGTGTTCGGATTCGAGGATACCGATGTCTTCCGGATCATCGTAACCCTGCAGAACACGCTCAACCGAAGGGCATTCATGGCTGTCCCGGTGCAAGAACGGGCTGTCTTTTTCCCCCAGTGTCTCCGGGCTGCTGCATGTCCAGCACATCTCCATGAAGAAGGATTAAAATGCCGTTCCTGTGGCCTGTGCAGGATAGGAGAGGCCAGACAGCACCTGGAAGAACTTGGATACAGGGTCTTTATCGTTCCCGGTTCATCATTCATCAAGCGGATGATAAAGAAGTATCATCCCCGGGCTATCATCGGGGTCGGATGTCTCCTTGAGGTCAAGGAAGGTATCGAGATGTCAAGCCAGATAAATATCAACGCCATGGGGGTCGTGAACATGAGCGATGGCTGCGTCGAGACCTCGGCAGACTGGAAGACCTTCTACCAGATCGCTCTCCTGGGGATTGATCCTGAAAAAATACCAAAAGACCTGAAGAAATACCAGGAATCCTGATCAGAGCAGAAGTGCGGAACCGAGAAAGACCAGAAGGGAAGCAAACATGCCGATTTTAAGTATCATTGAACTCTTTGATCGTTCCACTTCTTCTGCATCCCTGCATCCAAGTCCCCGCAATGCCCCGGCAAGGATAACCAGGTCAACCGGCGTGATAACGGCAAGATAGGGAAGTCCCCATCTCCCGGCCAGAAGCAGGCTCACGCAGATGCCTCCGACTGCACTCACGAATGCGAGGATAAGGGTCGGGCGGATGCCGTACAGGATAGGGAAGGTTCGCGCCCCGTGTGCAAGGTCTCCGGGAATATCCTCCCCGTCTTTTACGAGTTCCCTGGTAAACATCACGCCGAATGTCGCTCCTGCTATCGGCAGGGTGGAGAGTATCCCTTCGGTTCCCTGGAATGCCCCGCCGAAGAGGAATACGCTTGATGCAAGGTACGCAACCGAGATATTTCCGAAGAGAGGGGTCGTTTTCAGGTATGCTGCATAGAGCCAGAGCAGTATCGAATTGAACACCGCGATCAGGGTCAGGGAGAGAGGGGCACACGCGAATGCAAGCAGGTTCCCGGCGACAAAAAGGACTGCTGCATATACCAGGGCCTGCCTTTTTGTGATCGCTCCCGATGGAATCGGGCGTTTCGGCTTGTTTATCGCATCGATCTCCGCGTCGTAATAGTCATTGATGATATTCCCGGCTGCGGTAACGAAGAGGACGATGAGGAAGACAAACCA
>JAJRBL010000319.1 GCA_028679485.1 Methanospirillum sp.
AAGAGCGTGGATGCGGCCGGCCATAACGAAACCCAGAAGCATTCAACCCCGATCAGGGCCAGGATACAGGAGATAAGAAACCGGCGACGGTTACCCCGCATACCATAGATTCCGGTAATGAAGAGCAGGGTCAGGAACAGTACGCTGACAACCCTGAAGACCGGATCCGGCGGAAGGACAGGTACGATTATCACGAGCGGGATTAAGGCCGTGAAGAGCAGGGAGAGATCTCTCCCGCTCTGCCGCTGTTTTTGAGCAGTCCTCCTTTCGTCCCCGCCATTCAGGTTGTGGGAATCCATATGTATGATAGTATTGTAAGCACAGAGGTATCCCCATTTGCTCTTGATGGATATCTTTAATTCATTAAGCAGGAAATGATGTATTATCTGATTAAGGATTTTTATGGCCGATAATATGAGTACTGGGGAAGCAGAACGATGGAAAACCGAGGGAATCCGTTATGTAAACGGGCAGCGGTTTGAGGATGCCATACGATGCTTCGAAAAGGCTTCTTCACTCGATCCTGTTGATGAAGAAGTTTATTTCCAGAAAGGCCTTGCGTTCATGAACCTTATTCGATACCAGGAAGCAGTCGAGGCGTTTGAGGAAGCGCTCAAGCTGAACGACAAAGATGACCGGTATTGGTTGTATATGGGTATCAATTACTTTTTCATGGGAAGATACAGCAAGGCTATCCCCTGTTTCAATATGGTACTTGAGATAGACCCGACCAATATCCACGCGTTGAGCAACAAGGGATCAGCGCTTGCAGAACTGGATAAGCATCCGGAGTCAGTCCTCTGTTTTGATCGTATCCTCGAGATTGTGCCGGGAGATGTGAATGCCCTGTTCAACAAGGGAATCAGCCTTCAGAAACTCAAGGACTTTAAATCTGCCGTCGTATGCTTTAAAGAGATCTTAAAACAGGATCCTCAGGACTCTGACGCGTGGTTCGAACTCGGTAACTGCCTCTCAAAAACAAGCAACTGTAAAGAGGCGATCAAATGTTATGACCGGGTTATCAGGATAGAACCCAATCATGCAGAGGTGTACGAAGCGAAAATTGAGTGCCTCAGAAGCCTCGGACTGAACGAGGAGGCCGATGAACTCATTGCAAAACGTGAAATGGATGACTGGATCTAGGGCCGTCACCAGCTAATCTAAATCTTTATTTCCCACGCTCTCCTATGCAGTAGGTTGGATGAGTTGTACAATAATCGTGGGCGGAAATTTTGGTGATGAGGGAAAAGGAAAGATTGTTTCCCATGTTGCCCATCAGGATCGCCCGACAATAATTTCCCGGGGTGGTGTAGGTCCGAATGCCGGTCATACTGTTATGGTCGGAGAGAAGAAGTTCGGTGTCCGGATGTGCCCTTCAGGATTTGTTTTCCCTGATGCAAGACTGATGATCGGCACCGGTGTTCTCGTGGATCCCCGTGTTTTTCTCCATGAGATCGATGTTCTGGGGGTTGAAGGGCGTATTTTTGTCGATAAACGCTGTGCAATTATCGAAGAAGCACATATCCTGGAGGATAAGACAAACACGCACCTCTCCAAGAAAGTCGGATCAACCGGGACCGGCTGTGGTCCTGCCAACCGGGACAGGGCCATGAGGATCGGACGACTTGCGCGCGACATTCCTGAACTGGGCAGGTATCTGACTGATGTACCGGCAGAGGTGAACGCCGCCCTTGACCAGGATGAGAACGTGGTGATCGAGGGTACCCAGGGGTTCGGTATCTCCCTCTATTTCGGGTCATACCCCTATGTCACGAGCAAGGATACCTGCGCATCACAGATGGCGGCCGACAACGGGGTCGGACCGACCAGGATTGACGATGTGATCGTCGTGTACAAGGCATTTCCCACGAGAGTCGGCGAAGGACCGTTCTCTACCGAGATGTCCAGTGAGAAAGCCCATGAAAAAGGGATCCAGGAGTTCGGAACCGTTACCGGAAGAGAACGCCGTATAGGTTCCTGGGATAGCGAGATGGCACGCTATGCTGCAATGGTGAACGGATGCACCCAGGCCGCGATTACCGGGATTGACCACATCGATCCTGCATGTTTCGGCGCAACCGAGTACTCCCAGCTCTCGAAAGTCGCAAAAGACTTCCTTAAACAGGCTGAAGAAGACATCGGCGCACCGGTAACCCTTATCTCGACCGGGCCGGAACTCTCACAGATCATTGATATCAGGTCGGAATACCCATGAAACGTGAATTATACGATATTCTCTGCTGCCCAGTCTGCAAGGGCGATCTCGAGTTACAGGTGAAAGAAGAGAACGAGGTAGAGATCATGAGCGGATCTCTTGTATGTCATACCTGTTCGGTGACATATCCGATTGAGGAAGGAATTCCCAACCTGCTTCCCCAGAACATCCAGAACTGATGATTTTAAGCATACCGGTTCTTATTTTTTCGTTGATCACCGACCGGGCTTTAGGGGATCCCAGGACATCGCTTCACCCGGTCGCTTGGATAGGCAGGTATATCGGCTGGTGGGGAAGGTACGAATTATACCCAAAAGCGCAGCACCGGGTTATCGGAATTCTCGGATGGTTCAGCACCGTGATCCTGTTTTCAGTTCCATTCATTATCGTCCAGGTTTTTTTCCCCTGGTACCTGTACCTGCTCGCCGCCCCGTTTATGCTCAAGATCTGCTTTGCCTGGAGAACCCTCGAGGAACATGCAGCCTCGGTATCCGCTGCCGTAACCAGGGAAGAGCGACAGGAGAAGGCATCACTCCTCGTATCGCGTGATACCTCTGTCTTAAGCGAGGAACAGGCACTCTCTGCCGGGTACGAGTCGGTCGCCGAGAACCTGAATGACAGCATCATCGCCCCCCTGTTCTGGTTTGTCATACTCGGTCTTCCCGGTGCAGCCCTGTACAGGGCAGTAAATACCATGGATGCGATGCTGGGATACCGGGACGAACGGGAAGATATCGGCAGGTGGGCTGCACGGATGGACGATCTCTTCTCCTATATCCCTGCCAGGATAACCGGGGCAATCCTGGTTATCAGGTATGCATTCGGGGGGAGATTAAGGCCGGCACTTGCAGTCTTTTCCCGTGACCGGAAAAAAAGACCAGGATATAACGGCGGTATCCCGATGTCGCTTATTGCAGGGGGAGAGGGTGTTTTATTTGAGAAACCGGGGATTTACCGGATTGGAACTCCGGAGAGGACGTTACGTGAAGCAGGAGTCTCAATAATCAGGACTGTCAGGATTTCGACGCTTATTTTTTCTTTTTTTGCCGGGATCACACTATTATTATTGGACTGGATGAACAATGTATACGGAATATGATACTTGAAGATCTCCGGTTCGGCACAGAACTCATAAAAAGGGGATTCGCCTCGATGCAGAAAGGGGGCGTGATCATGGACGTGGTATCTGCCGAACAGGCAGGTATCGCTGAGGATGCAGGAGCTGTTGCGGTTATGGCTCTCGAACGGGTACCTGCAGATATCAGGGCTGCCGGAGGTGTGGCCCGGATGGCAGATCCAAAGAAGATCACCGAGATCATGGATACTGTCTCAATACCGGTCATGGCAAAGGCAAGAATCGGCCATTTTGTCGAGGCACAGGTGCTTGAATCGCTGGGTGTCGACATGATCGACGAGTCCGAGGTTCTTACCCCGGCAGACGAGGAATACCATATCGATAAAAGCAGGTTCACAGTTCCGTTCGTATGTGGTGCACGGGATCTCGGGGAGGCTCTCCGGAGGGTAAGCGAAGGTGCTGCCATGATCCGGACGAAGGGTGAGGCAGGAACCGGCAACGTGGTCGAGGCAGTCAGACATAACCGGGCGATCCTCGGGGAGATCCGCAGACTGAAAGGCCTCGAAGAGATCGAACTCGTCAGAAGGGCACGGCAGCTTGAAGCCCCGGCAGAACTCGTTATCGAGACTGCCAGTCGTCAGCGTCTTCCGGTGGTGAACTTCTCGGCAGGCGGTATCGCCACCCCGTCAGATGCAGCCCTCATGATGCAGCTCGGCAGTGACGGTGTCTTCGTCGGTTCAGGCATCTTCAAATCACAGCAGCCCGAACTGATGGCAAAAGCAATTGTTGAGGCAGTCAACCACTGGAACGAACCTGCGGTGATTGCAGAGGTGTCCAAGGGGCTTGGCGAGGCGATGAGGGGCCTGGATGTCCATGCCCTGCCACCTGAAGAGGTGCTCCAGACCCGTGGCTGGTAAGGCACCCGTCGGTGTCCTGGCACTCCAGGGAGATGTTAGCGAACATATATCCGCATTTGAGACTGTAATACGGGAACTCGGCCAGGATATCCGGGTAATACCGGTGAGAAAGCCAGAAGAGATCCCCTCTCTTTCAGCACTGGCCATTCCCGGCGGTGAATCGACCACCATCATGCGGCTTATCGACAAAAACCACATGCGGGAGTGTATCCGGTCATTTGAGGGGGGTATCTTTGCCACCTGTGCAGGAATGGTGGCCTCGGCACGGGAAGTAACGGAAGAAACCCGCTTTACTCCCCTGGACCTGGCTGACATTACCGTGAGCAGGAATGCCTTCGGAAGACAACGCGAGTCCTTCGAGGCAGACCTCTCTATAAACGGGTTTGAACCGCCTTTTCACGCGGTATTCATCAGGGCTCCGATCATTACCCGGGCAGGAAGTGATGTCAGGGTCCTCGCAGAGATACCCCGGGGTATTGTTGCTGTACAAAAAGACAAGCGGCTCATTCTCTCGTTTCATCCTGAGATCAGCCACGATCTCCGGCTTCACCATTACTTCCTTTCAGAGGTACTCAGCAGGTAAAAAAGACAGACCGGGTTACCGGGTCTTTCCCTGGTTTTTAACCGCTTCCATGGCTGCCCGGACCTTCTCCTCGTCTCCCAGATAATAATGCCTGATCGGAACCAGTCCGTTGTCCAACTCGTAAACCAGGGGCATTCCGGTAGGGATATTCAGTTCAGGTATATCGGCATCCGGGATCTGATCCAGGTGTTTGACCAGGGCACGGAGACTGTTGCCATGCGCAGTAATCAGGATCCGTCTGCCGCTCCGGATTGCGGGAACTATCTCCTCGTTCCAGAACGGTAAAAACCGGTTTACCGTATCTTTCAGGCATTCGGTTACCGGGATCCTTTCTCCCGGGATCTCTTTGTACCGCCGGTGCCATGCAGGGTTGTCCTGGTCGCCCGGAGAGAACGCCGGAGGAGGAATGTCATAACTTCTGCGCCAGATATGAACCTGTTCTTCCCCGTACTTCGCCGCGGTCTCGGTCTTATTAAGACCGGTCAGTGCCCCGTAATGCCGTTCATTCAGGCGCCATGAACGGATGGTCGGGATCCACATGAGATCCATCTCCTCCTGTATCAGCCAGAGGGTGCGGATTGCCCTCTTGAGCACCGACGTGTACGCCTGATCAAAATCAAACCCCTGTTCCCGCAACGTCACTCCGGCTGCCCGTGCCTCGGTGATCCCCTGGGGAGAGAGATCAATATCCCGCCAGCCGGTAAACCGGTTCTCACGGTTCCAGAGACTTTCTCCATGACGAATCAGAACCAGTGTATACATCTTCTCTTCAGAGGGTTGGTTTACCAACCGGTTAAAACTCTGGAAAGGTTTTATGGGAACGGTCTCCAATCATCAATTATGACCTTACGTGCCGGATGGGTACTGATGATAATTCTCCTTGCCGTTGTCCTGCCGGCATATGGTGCGGTGAATATTACATCAGAAGGACTTATTGTCAGCGATACCGGATATGCGGGGGGATCGCTGACCGTCATAGAGGTAGTAAAAAATGCCGGGGAAGATGATACCGGACCGGTCACCGTCTCCTATTACCTGGTGAATGAATCGGAGGGGAGTGCAACCCGTGTGCCGATCGGAACGACCGATTTTGAGTCAATCTCGTCAGGAAGCGATTATTCGAGCGTAAAAACGTTTTTGCTCCCTCTTGATCTTGCAGACGGTGCCTACAGGTTTGTCAGGGAGGTCATGGGTAAAGAGACTCCGCAGGTTCAGCCCAGGACGGTCCATATCGCTGACCCGTTCCCGAACGGCAGTGATGCAGATCTCGTCGGATCAGGACTCATCACCTCGGAGGAGGCAGG
Source organism: Methanospirillum sp. (assembly GCA_028679485.1). GTDB lineage: Archaea > Halobacteriota > Methanomicrobia > Methanomicrobiales > Methanospirillaceae > Methanospirillum. Next base: position 6,095 of record JAJRBL010000319.1, read on the forward strand.
GCCCGGTGACCAGATCCGCGTTATCAGTGCAGTAGAGAACCGGGGTGGCTCTGATGCAGGTTCGTTTGATGTTGACTTCTATCTCACCAACCGGAGCATGGTAGCAAGCGAACCCCTGCTCCTCGGGACCTGGGTGGTCGGATCTGTCCCGGCATCAGGACAGGCGAGCACGACCAGGACGTTCACGATCCCTGTACAGACAACCGCAGGAAATTACGGCATCCTGATGGATGTGGATCCTGACGACAAAGTCAAGGAGAGGGACGAGGGTAACAACGACTGGTACCGTGACGGTATCATGCGGATCATCGCCGGGGGATCCCAGACCATTCTTCCGCCGGTCCTGATCAACACCACAACCTCAATCGTTGTGGTACCCATGGATCAAAACCAGACCAACCAGTCCTGATTCAATACCTTTTTACCATCCTGGCTGCACCATGGTGACATTTATACTGAACCAGGGTACACTATGTACCAGGTAAATTGATGCAGCAGTGGATGATCCGTATAAACCAATCCTTCACATCTGCTCTTTTCTTCGTGTTTAGATAGGGGACCGGTCTTTTTCCGGTCCCCTGGTATTGGTAATCGCTGACAGTTTACCGGAGGTTCGATAAACATGTTATCAGTATTTGGTATCACAGATCCCGCCATCTGGCTTGGATACGGGCTGGCGATAGGCCTGGCCATTCTCTGCATGGTGTATGGTGCACTGAACTGGAACAGGGAAGGAGAAGAAGACCATGGCAGTTGACCCGATCATTACCGCGGTTTTCGTCCTGGTGTATGTCGCCATAACCCTCGTGCTGGGATATATCGGGTATAAAAAGACCGTTCATCCGGAGGATTACCTCCTTGCCGGGAGATCCAGCCATCCGGTCATCATCGCACTCTCCTACGGTGCCACCTTCATCTCGACCTCTGCCATCGTAGGATTCGGAGGAACAGCCGCAAACCTCGGGATGGGTCTCATATGGCTCACGGTATTTAACATCGGAGTAGGTATCCTCCTTGCATTCGTGCTGTTCGGGAAAAAAACCCGGGAAAAAGGGGCAGAGACAGATGCCCTGACATTTCCGGACCTGATGGGCAAGATCTTCCATACCCCGGTTCTGCAGTTTATCAGCGGGATTATCATTATCCTCGGTATGCCGCTCTATACATCTGCAGTCCTGATCGGTGGTGCCCGGTTTCTTGAACCGACACTGAATATCCCGTATACAACGGCACTTCTCGCATTTGCGGTAATTGTAGCGGTTTACGTGATCTACGGCGGTCTCATCGCGGTGATGTACACGGATGCATTCCAGGGTGCCATCATGCTCATCGGGATGACCATTCTCCTCGTCCTGACCTACGTGTATGTAGGGGGGGTGAATGTCGGCAACTCTGCCCTGGCCGCGATGTCAGACCTCGTTCCTGCCAGCCTCACCGCCCAGGGGATGACGGGGTGGGCATCCATGCCTGAACTTGGTTCGCCGATATGGTTTACCCTGATAACAACCCTCGTTCTCGGGGTAGGTATCGGCGTCCTGGCACAGCCCCAGCTGGTTGTCAGGTTCATGACCGCAAAAGATAACCGTTCCCTGAACCGGGCGGTCCTGGTCGGCGGGCCGTTTATCCTCATGATGACCGGGGTTGCATTTACCGTGGGAGCACTGACAAACGTCTACTTCTTCCAGCACGAAGGAAAGATAGCCATTGATGCTGCAGGAGGGAACGTCGACGCGGTGATCCCCCTCTTTATCAATACCGCCATGCCTGATATCTTCATCATCATCTTCATGCTCACCCTGCTCTCTGCAGCAATGTCCACCCTTTCGTCCCTGTACCATACCATGGGAACTGCACTCGTCTGCGATATCTGGGGAAGGGGAAAAACCTGTGTCGTCTCTGTCCGTGCCAACCAGGTAGGATGCATCATCATGATGGTAGTCAGTGTTCTCCTCGCCCTCGTGATGCCCGCAAGTATCATCGCCCGGGCCACCGCGATGTTCATGGGGTTATGTGCGGCCGCATTCCTGCCTGCCTTCGCGGTAGGGGTGTATGCCAAAAACCCTTCACGGAATGGTGCATTATGCAGCATGATCGCCGGTGCGGTCATCTGGTTCTTCTGGACAGTCTTCGTGCATGCAGCAGAGGCCAAGACACTCGGGATATCCCAGTTCCTGACCGGGGCAGTAACCATCCTCGGGGCACCATGGACGGTGATCGATCCCATCGTGATTGCTCTCCCCCTCTCCCTTATCGTGATGGTTATCTTTCAGATGAGGGAACGGACAACCAAAGCAACCTGATCTCTTCAGGTATCAGTCTCTTTTTCGCAAAATCCTAACCTATTTCACGATTGCGCATCAGAAACAGTGAATATTTAACGCTGACCCGGCCTATTTACTAACTGAGTACTATGGTCAGTGTTGATGAAGCTGTATCAGCCGGAATAAAAAAGATAGCAACAGAAATTGAAGCAATTACAAGCCTGTCAGGATACCCGGAGACCGCGTACCACCTTCCCATCACGTATGCAATATCAGGAAAGGCAGTAAGCGATGCCGCGTCGGCAAAAAAGGTATACCTGGATACGAACCGGAGCCCGCTTATCGGAAACGAGATCCTGGTCGCAGCCGGGGATCGAACTGAAGATCCTCCGTATACCGGTTTTATCGAGGATTCTATCATCAGGAAACTTGGCTATTCGCTGGTTGACGGGAGTATCCTGGGACTTGCCCTGATCGTGGGGAACCCGGAGAAGGCCGATCACGCCGCCGCGATATGCCGTGAACTCCAGGAAAAACTGATGCTCACCTTCCTTGCCGGGGGAGTCATCAGATCACTGACCGGAGCGGGGGTGAAAGTCGGCCTTGAACTCAGGCTTGTCCCGCTTGGAAAAACATCCCTTAAGGCGGTTCATTTCACCGATATCCTGGCCCGGGTGGCGATGATGTTCGGGGGGGTGGCACCCGGGGATGCACACCGTCTCGTCTCTTATGCCGCAGACCGGGCAAAGGCATTTGTCATCGTATTTCCCGGTATGACCGAGGAGGAGATCGCCTGCATCGATGCCCTGCGGGTTCTCGGTATCCCCGTCCTCCACATGGGAGGATACGAAGGAGGGAACTTCATCCGGGTTGCACTGCCTGATGCGGTCAGGACCGGGATGGAGATGAGGGGCATCAGGGTACAGGTGACGGCAATCCCCATTCCCATGGCCTGCTCCCCTGCCTTCGAAGGAAAGGCGATACGAAAGGAAGAGATGTACGCCGAGTTCGGGGGGACACGTTCACCTGCTTTCGAACTTCTCAGGACTGCCGATCAGAAAGAGGTTACCGACGGAAAGGTGACCGTCATCGGCCCGGAGATTGACCAGATCCCCGAGAAATCTGCTGCCCCCCTCGGGATCATCGTCGAGGTGACCGGGAAGGCGATGAAAAAGGAGTACGAACCGGTTCTTGAGAGAAGAATCCATAACTTCATCAATTACGGGGAGGGGACATGGCATTCCGCCCAGCGTGATCTCATCTGGGTCAGGATATCCAGGGAAGCAGTATCCCAGGGGATAAAGATCGAACACCTGGGAAAACTCCTTGCAGCCAAGTTCAGGATGGATTTTCCCACCCTCGTGGATGCCGTCCAGGTAACCCTGATCACCGACCCGGAAAGGATCATCGGCGAACGGAAAAAAGCAGAGGCGGTGTACCAGGAGCGCGATGAGCGTATCGCCGGAATGAAGGACAGCGATGTCGATCTCTATTACTCATGCACCCTCTGCCAGACCTTTGCGCCCAACCATGTCTGCGTGATTACGCCGGAACGGCCTGCTCTCTGTGGTGCCCTCACCTGGCTCGACGGCAGGACTGCGTACGAGATGTCACCTGCAGGTGCAAACCAGCCGATCGGGAGAGGAACGGTGATCAATGCCGATACCGGGGAGTTCGAGGGGGTCAACCGGTTTGTGCGGCAGGCATCCCACGGAGAGATCGAACGGTGCGTCCTGTACAGCATCATGGATGCACCCATGACCTGCTGCGGTTGTTTCGAGGCAGTAGCCATGATCCTGCCGGAGACCAACGGGATCATGATCGTAACCAGGGAATACAAGGGAGTTACCCCTTCCGGGATGACCTTCTCCACGCTGGCCGGCACTATCGGGGGAGGAGCACAGACACCGGGTTTTATCGGCATCTCGAAAGGGTACATCCTTTCCGACCGGTTTATCCAGGCAGAAGGCGGATTATCCAGGATCGTCTGGATGCCTTCGGTCCTCAAGGAGGAACTGGGGAACCGCCTCTCTGAAAAGATACAGGCAGCCGGGCTTCTAGGATTCTACGAGAAGATAGCCGATGAGACCATCACAACAGATATCGAGGGATTACTCACATTCCTGACGTCTGTTGATCACCCGGCACTGAACATGCCCCCGTTATTCTAGGAGCAACCATGAACTATACCTATTCACCCGGGTGGACAACAGCGGTGCGGGAAGTGATCATCGGGGCCACACCTGATGAGGGCGGAACCCGCCGGATATCATACCGTATCGGGGGAGAGCAGGATCTCCCGTTCATCGGATCCAGCGGCCATAAACCACTCATCGCCTTTGAGATCTGTGATGATCCCGCCATATGGCCTGAAGTTGTCAGGTGTGCCTGTACCAAGCTTATCGATCGTCCGGCAGATTGGGCTGCATATGCTGATACCGTTCTCAGGGCAGATCTTATCAGGATAAACCTCACGTCAACGAAACGGAGGAACTTCTCAGACTTCGACGGGGTTATTAAAACCGTAAAAAGCATCCTGGCAGCTACCAGCCTGCCTCTTCTCATCGAGGGGAGTGCCGACCTCGAGATTGATTCCGAGGTCTACCAGCGATGCGGGGAGGCAGGACAGGGCGAACGGCTCGTTTTGGGGACTGCTGAAGCAGCACGGTACCGGAGCGTGGCGGCAGCAGCTATCGCCTACGGTCATTGTGTGATTGCACAGTCGCCCATCGATGTAAACCTCGCAAAACAACTGAATATCCTCCTGAGGGAAGCGGGTGTTGCAGATGACCGCATCATCATTGACCCCTATACCGGGGCACTCGGGTACGGGTTCGAGTATACCTACTCCACCATGGAGCGGATCAGGTTTGCAGCCCTGAAAGGTGACATGGATCTTGCCATGCCTCTGATATCCGCACCGTCCGATTCGCTTACGGTAAAGGAAGTCAGGGAATCGGTGTACAGCCACGAGGCTGCAATCGCCTGGGAGGTGGCGACATCAGTCGCTGCAGCCCTTGCCGGTGCGGTCATCCTCGTAGTCCGCCATCCGGGTTCTGTACCGCCCCTGAAAGAGGCAATAGATACACTCTGGACCGAAAAGGAGGGAGTCTGATGGCACTGAAGGCACTCGATATCTACAAACTGCTTCCGAAGAAGAACTGCAAGGAATGCGGAGACCAGACCTGCCTTACCTTCGCGATGAAACTCGCCCAGGGAAAAGGAGAACCTGACGCCTGTCCGTACCTGGATGATAATGCGAAGGCGGTCCTCGGCGCCTCCACCAGGCCTCCGATCCAGAAGATAACCATCGGGATGGGATCGAGGGCTTTTACCGTCGGCGAAGAGTTCGTTTTTTACCGGCATGAAAAGACCTACTATCACCAGCCAGGGATCGTCTACCTCATCTCCGACATGGATACAGAGGAGAGTATCCGGGAGGTTGCAAGGCAGGTGAGGGAAAACTGTCTCACGAGGATCGGCATAGATCTCCTTCTAAACGGGGTGGCAGTCAGGGCTGATTCAGGATCCGGGGAACAGTTCTCCCGTGCGGTCAGGATCGTTTCAGAAGGAGGAGACCTCCCCCTCGTCCTCATCGCTCCCGATCCGGCGGTTATGGAAAAGGCACTTGAAATATGCGGGAATTATGCACCGGTTATCGGGCCGGTCACCCCGGATAACGTCACTGAATTCTGCGAATTTGCCAGGAAATACGGTGTCACCCTCGTCCTTAAGGGAGACGATCTCCCCGGACTTGCCACCCTCTCTGAAAAGTGCCTTTCCCAGAAGGTCCAGAACCTCATGCTGGATCTCTCCGGATCTTCCGGCCGGTATGTCAGGGAGGCAACGCTTACCCGCCAGCTTGCTCTCTCCCGGGAGGTTACTGCGTTCGGTTACCCGGTTTTCATGGACGCCTCCGAGTCAGGGCTTAGTGGCGTGGTTACCGGAATTGCCAAGTTTGCCTCGGTGATCGTCACGCCCCCGCTCCAGAAACCGGAGATGGATGCTGCACTTGTCATGAGGCAGAACATCTATACCGATCCGCAAAAACCGATCCAGATCACCCCGGGCCTGTACAGGATCGGAACACCAGGAAAGGATGATCTCGTCTTCCTCACGGTGAACTTCTCTCTCACCTACTTTACCCTCCAGGGATACCTCGAGGCAACACGAAGATCCTGCTGGCTGCTCATCGTGGACACGGAGGGCATGTCAGTTCTCACGGCCGTGGCTGCCGGAAAACTGAACGAGTTCGTGATAAAAGATGCAATTACCCTCTTCAAACTTGCCGATGAGGTGAACCACAAAACGCTCATCATACCAGGGTATGCAAGCCCTCTCTCCGGGAGAATCGAGGAGGTCAGCGGCTGGAACGTGATCGTCGGCCCGCGTGACGCAGCAGAGATCGCCTCCTTCATCGAGGAGGAACTGAAGGTATAACATGCCAATAGTCACATTCCTGCCAGGATTCCGTAAAGTCGAGGCATCACAGGACGAATCATTCCTTGTTGCCGCACAGAAAGCCGGCCTGGCCGTAAACGCGGTCTGTGGCGGTGTAGGGAAATGCGGTAAATGTGTCATGTTCCTTAAATCAGGGAGGATCCGGTTCGATGCCGAACGGTTCAGGGAGTTTTTCTCCCCCGATGAGCGTGAAGCCGGAGCAGTCCTCGCCTGCGAGACATACCCGGAGGATGACTGCCAGGTACTGGTCCCCGAACGGACACTCATCCAGGCACAGCAGATCCTGATGAACGTCATCGGCAAGGAGGTGGAACTGAACCCTGCAACCCGCAAGTACCATGTTCAGGTCATCTCTCCCACCCTTGAAAATCCGACCTCGGATCTCTACCGTCTGCTTGAGTCGATCAAGTCTGCCGGAGGGCCGGATTCCAGGCAGATCTATGTTCCGCTCGAGATCCTGAGACGAATTCCATCGGTTCTGAGAAACAGCGGATGGGATGTTACGACTACCGTGGCACGGCTTCCTGCCGGATTTCGCATGATAGAGATAGAAAAAGGGGATACATCAAGGGAGATCTACGGGGCTGCGGTCGACCTTGGAACCACCACCATAGTGGCATTTTTGCGGAGTTTCGAGACCGGCCAGGTGATCGGAACCGGTTCAAACTACAACCGGCAGATAAGCTGCGGTGAGGATATCCTTTCACGGGTAAACTATGGAAAACGAAAGGGTTTCGGCCATCTCCAGGAACTGGCCGTGGAATCCATCAATGCCGCTATTACCAGTGCGGCGAATGAAGCAGGGATAGACCGGGAGGACATCTGCGAGATGGTGATCGCCGGAAACACCATCATGACCCATATGCTCCTCAACATCGATCCGTCCTACATGATAGAGGAACCGTATGTTCCGGTTGTGAGGAGATCCCTGACCACGTCTGCAGGCAGAATTAACCTCTCCATCAAACCGCAGGGGGGAATTTTTGTCTTCCCTGCCGTAAGCGACTTTATCGGGGGTGATATCGTTGCAGATATCCTCGCTTCAGGGATGCATGAATCCCCGGATATATCACTGCTTGTGGATATAGGGACGAATTTCGAGGTAGTTCTGGGAAATAACGACTGGATGTTCGCCTGTGCAGGTGCAGCCGGGCCTGCACTAGAAGGGGGGGAAGTGCTCTTCGGGATGCGTGCAAACCCCGGGGCAATAGAGCAGGTCACCATCGATCCGGTCAGCCTGGCCACGAAATACCGGACGATTAACCAGAAAAAACCGGTAGGTATCTGTGGTTCCGGACTCATCGACATCCTGGCAGAACTCCTCCGTGCCTGTGTTATCGACAGGACCGGCAGAATAAACACGACCATCAGTCATCCCCGGATACGCCAGGGCGAATACTTCCCCGAGTTCGTGATCGCCTGGAAAAACGAGACCGGAACCGGGAAGGATATCGTGATAACAGAGAACGATATCAAGAACCTGATCATGAGCAAGGCATCCACCCTTGCCGCCTGCATCGTGCTCATGAACCAGGCAGGCATTTCTCCGGGTGAGATTAAAACCCTCTACTTTGCGGGAGGGTTCGGGAATTACCTGAACAAGGAGAATGCAATCACCATCGGCCTGGTCCCGGAGATTCCGGTCG
>JAJRBL010000030.1 GCA_028679485.1 Methanospirillum sp.
CTCTGGCAGGGGCACGGGAAGATCTGCAAGGGTCATCCTCTGCCTCCCTTCATACCATCCCCCTGATACGTATTCCAGTTCAAGGAAGACACGCGGCTGAAACTCTGCCCTGAACATCCGGAGGACATACGGATGACGAAGCTGATACAAGAGGGATATCTCGGTAAACAGGGTTGATGCAACGGTTTCGGTCACATGAGGTATTTTAAGGGCACGTAAATCGCCGGTATCATTTTTCCGGACCAGAATAATCGTTGCAAACGGATCTTCTCCCAGTACTTTTATGGGTGTATACCGGTCAGTCAACTCATCCGGATAACCAGGTACCTCTGGTTTTGCCGGGATTTTTCGCTTTTCCTCCCTGTCTCTCCGGGTTCTCCGGATCTTCTCCAGTGCCTCCCGTGCATCCTCGTTTGCAGGATCCAGCCGTAATACCTCTTCCAGTACCGCAGCGGCTTCGTCCTCAAGACCCCATCCCAGAAGAATGCCCGCCTGCTCGTACAGGGCATCAGTCTGTTCTGGATAGCGATCCAGAAGTGCACGGAAGAATTCATACGCCTTTCCGATGACCCCCCGTGCAAGCAGGGCTACTCCACGATTATACGGGATGGAAAAGGATTTGAAAAATTCATAGCCTTCAGCAAAGATACGAAGAGAGAGGGTGACATCAGGTGAATCATCAACCGGTTCCTTGAGCTGCACCGGGAGAACCCCGAAACCTCCGGCACTGATATCCTGTTCTTCCACCGTTACCGGAAAGGGAGACCGGTTCGAGATCCCGATACGTGCAGTAGCAGAACCTGGTTTGGTTTCGAGAGTTTCAAGGCGGAGAGAGAGATCCGGTGGAGGCTGAGTGCCGGCCAGACCTTCCTTTCCCTCCTCAGCGCTCTTCTTTGCCATTTCATTAAGATACAGCGGGGAGATTTTATTCGAACCTGCCCAGACATTCGGATTTGGTTTTGGTGCCTGACCTGTACTGCCGCTTCCCGAGTACGATACCGGTGAGGCTGCCTCTAATACCGGGGGATGTTCATGAATTTTGTCCAGGAGTTTCTTCTCCTCTTCGATCTTCTCATTCAGCTCATCTTCGGGGGTTTTGGAATCAGATGACTCCTTCTCCTCCAGATCAGCCTCATCACGTCTTCTCTTTCGTAATCCATGGATGATTGCCCCGACACATACTCCAATAATACCCAGGATAATGCAGATCAGGGGGATATTTGCCTCGATGTATCCGATCAGGGTGCCATCTGATATCGGGCCCACTCTTCTTTTTTCTATCCAGGGCGGAATATTTTCATTCTTGATATAGATACAGGTCATCACCCCGGGTTCTACTTCTACCGGATATATCCTCTCGAAGGTGTTGTTCCTCACCAGGACCTGGTATTTCCCGGGTTTAAGATCAGGAAGTATGGCAGGTGTTCTTCCCTGATCTGTGGCATCCACGTAGACGGTAAGATCAGGAAACTGACTTTCTATGAGCACTGAACCAGTCGTAGGGGATGAAATACCATCAGTCGGAACGATGGTTACCTTATGAATATGGGTCTCGGTAATTTTTTGGTCACCCACTGCGGATCTCACCGCTACCGAGAATGGTAATTCATAGGTACCAGGTAAACCGACCGGCAGGAGTGTGAGGCCAAAAACGGCATCTCTTCCAGGACTTATATTCATGCCATCCGGTATCTCGACAAAAGACGGGAGAGCTACAACCCCTTTCATATCGCCTTCATAGAGGAGTCCAAACCGCCTTATCTCATTCCTCCAGGTGAACAAGCCTGAATTTCGGAATGTAATAAAAACAGGATACGAATATCCGGGCAACATTCTGTCAGGTATCGTATCGGATAGGTATGACGGACCAAAACCCGGTGGAACTACCGGGGTGTCTTCAGCTGCAACCGGAACCATGACAATTCCAAAGACCACAAGCAACAAGATACCGATCTGAAACATCCGAGATTATCCTTAAAGAATCAGGTATACCTGCATACTCATCATTCTACCGGTCAGGACCGGGAACCTGATCCAAATCGGCTAGAAATTCCTCTATCGACCCATAGCGTCCGGTTTTCTGAAGAGAAAGCATACGGCTGATTATCGGATCGTATGCCGAAAGGTTTTTTCTGATCTCTGAAGGAAGAACAAGGAGATCTGAATGGTTCTCAAATAACCCGGCTCTATCAGCCTTTTCATATGCTTCATGGGAATAGGGAAGGTATCCGGTGAGCAGTTCATAAAAGATAACCCCAATCTGGTAAATATCCGTTCTTTTACCAGGATTGCCATAATCGGTTTCTTTTCGTTGTTCGGGTGTGATATACGCTGCATCAGCCTCACGAACGTCGGAGTCCGGTATTGAAAACCCGAGTTCGCTCTTTCCTCTTGCAAACCCGGAGAGTTTTGCCCGTAATTTCGGAGTCAGTAAAATGTTGCCGGGTTGTATGTGGTAATGACGTACCCCGATCTGATGGGCATATTTAAGGCCCTCGGCGATATCCCGGATCAATGATACGGCATATTGTTCACGAAGGGGCTTGGGAAGACCAGACAGGGAAGTGTGGCTTACCCCATGGTATTGCACCCCGTCAAGATATTCATTCTCCAGATAGGTCATATCATCAAGGAATTCTGATCTGAACAGGCGTACAATATTGGGATGGCGAAGAGAACGCCATACGGCTGTTTCCTTCTGGAGAATTTCACTCCCTTCGTGTTTCATATGCCCGATTTTTAGTGCCCTGACATCCCCGCTCTCCTTTTTTCGAACCTTGTATACCCGGGCATACGGATCATCACCTGCAACACCCAGAGGATCGTACCGGTCCCGGAGGGCATGCGGAAATCCCCACATGCCCTCCATCTCCTTTCCTTCCTGATCCGGATCGGTGACAGATATTTCAGGTTCTTCATCGGCCGCCTCCGGGGACTTCAAACCACCAGTACCGGTATCACGCCTGATTGAGCGGTCATGGACGATCTTCCCGGTCTTTCCATTGCTTCCCCGGCTTTTACCGGTTTTACCGGTACCTGATCGGTCCTGGATCTCTCCCGAATCTGACTCTTTACCGGTTCCATCTCCTTTTCCCTGTTTATCTCCTCCCCGCCTCCAGCGGCTTTTCCCGTCAGCCGGCGGAGACAGGAGGAGGATGGGTTGTGCCATACGCCTGAGCGGGTGATTCTCAGGCACGTGCTTTGTATCCATCATCATCACCTGGAAGCCAAGAAAAATAATAACCAGGCATATAACCAGAATAGGCAGGTTATCAAGGAACCACCCGAGAAGGGTATATTTCATCAGGTGTTCGGTGCTTACCAGGGGTTTTTCTTCAGATTCCAGATTAACGTCAACACGTGTGACCGATCCGGCCTGAACCTGGACCTTTGTCCACTTGGATGGAAAATCAGGATGTTTTATAGTTAACTCATAGGTTGCCGGATTCAGGTCAGGGAAGGTAAGGGGTGTCTTCCCTTTCTCTTCACTACCCATCCTGACGACCGCACCATCTGGAACTGAATTGATGATGATAGAACCCACAGAACCGGAAGAGACACCTTCTTTCGGGATAATCTGAATTGTTTTGGTAAAACTATCTGCAAAGGGTTCGTATCTGGTCTCCCCTTTCCGGGTTGACATGGAGAAACTGAGTTCATATTCGCCGGGCTTATCAGGCGGAGTCAGGGTCAGGGGGAACGATATCTCTCTCTGGGAAGCTACTTTGACCCCCTGGGGAATGGGAGAAAAGATGGGATCCACTATGATCGATGACTGTAATCCCTGGTATAACAACCCGAATTTCTCAACTCCCCATTCCCAGGAGACCATACCGGTATTCCGAAAGGTTATAACCACCGGGTATGTTGAACCTGCTTCAAGGGAGAGAGGGATCGTATCAGAGATATATTCTGCCTTATAATACCCGACCCCGGCAG
>JAJRBL010000031.1 GCA_028679485.1 Methanospirillum sp.
AGAATTTCTGCATTATATAAATATGTTTTTATTCTACTTTTTGTCCTTGTTATGACCGGAATTCAGGCTTCGGCAATCTCTGCCAATGCCCGAATCTCTCCGGCCCAGGGAACAGCACCATTGATGGTCAGGTTTTCAGATATGTCCGAAGGATCACCTGTTGAATGGCACTGGGATTTTGGAGACGGACATACCGGAGACGGACCGCAGACGATGCATACCTACTTGTCTCCGGGTTCATATTCGGTGAAACTACTCGTACTCGATGCTGCGGGGAACTCGGACTCTATCCTTTTAGATCAGGTTATTATGGTATCTGCAAACCCGTTAATGCCGTCTATACCGGTTACAATACCATCATTTTCAGCAGATTTTACCGGCGGTCCGCAGTCAGGTTTTCTCCCCCTGGAAGTCCATTTCTCTGATCTCTCTAAGGGAGAACCGTCCCAGTGGAACTGGGACTTTGGTGACGGTTCTATCTCACATGAAAAGAACCCGATACATACGTATCAGCATCCAGGAACGTACAGTGTTGTACTGAAGATCTCACGCGATACGAGTTCCGCCATGAAAGAGCGTAAAAATTATGTTACTGTCTCGGAAGATAATCCACCTGCCCGGGTGACTGCCGAACCAACCACTCCGGATGTCGCTATGGCATATCAGGGCGGAAAGAGTGTTCCTGTGACCCCCCGTCAGGATAACGAAACGTCTGCCCGTCTAACAACTCAGGATGTTGGATGTGAAGATCTTTTCATGGAATCAGATCCCGGAATGATCAGTCCCGGGGAACCATTCATCGTGGCAATCTCCGGTACTCCCTTCGAAAAGGTGCTGGTGTGGATATCCCGGGTTCCTGATTCACCGATGACGGGAAGAGCCACCGGACCGGTAATTTCTGATACCGATATGTTATCAGATCCGCAGTCAGGGCCATACACTATCGGTTCATCTATCCCCGACTCCTCAACTGGCAGAACAATTCTCGATCTGATCCCTGAGAACAAGTCAGAACATCATATCCGTTATTACGGCATCATCGCTCTCGACAATACCGGGAAACGTGAAGTATCATTCACATCAGACCCGGGATCAGAAGGTAACTACTCGGTTCATAGCGTCTCCGGGGATAACCTGGATCTGCCGGTTTGCATCAGCCAGACCGGGATTACTATTCTCTCCCCTGCAGGAGGATGAGGAAATGAGAGGTAAGATCTTATACGTTATTATAATTATTCTAATCCTGGCAGGTCTCCTGGTCTCCCCGGTGTACGGCCTGCCATGGGCTCGTCTTCTGACTATGAGCGGGGCGGTGAGCATGTCAGACAGTCTCACCTCCGGTTCTTTCTCATCCGGAGGTTTTTCAGCAGGAAGTGTTGAGTACAGTTCTGATACGCTTATCATGACCGGGGGTACTCCGAGACCAACTCAGGTTCCTTCCCGGCAGGGATCAGCCGGACAAGGAGTTGGAGATACGATCTTCCCTCCCTGGTGGGTGAAATCAAATACTCCCGGCATTTTTGTGGATCCTGAGACCTCGACCAGCTGGATCTATAATCCGGTCTTTCAGACCTATTTCTCTCCTGTCAAGGGATGGTTTTTGATAGTTCAGAAAAAACCGGATAATTCAGTTGCAGGCTTTTTATATTACGACTACAAAGCGAGGAAGTTATTTGATGCAAAAACCGGAGAAGTGGTCTCCGGCGGGTCGGAAGGAGGAACCGGTTCTGTTCCGGCGGGAATATCAACTTCTGGTTCGGAAGGAAGATCACTGCCTACCCAAAAACCCACCCAAAAGCCGGATCAGACAATAACGCCTGATTCAGGGCATATCATTGCCGGGGAAGACGTAACAGGTGGATCCTGTGAAGTTGCATGTGCTGTCTGTCCTTCGGGTATATGCCATGACTGTAACACTAACGGGATCTGCGATGAGTATGAAACGTCATCAGATGATGGACAAAGTGAAGAAGCACAGCCCCCGGCACAACGGACTCCTGCCCCGACACCAACCGGTGAAATAAGCGAGGAACCACAGGAGTCGATTCAGATCAATCTGCCTCTGCCTATGGGCGATACCGGAGAATATACCCAGGAAACTGAAGGAGGAGAGTCGGAAGAAGCCCAGGGTTCAGTATTATATATGCTTCTCAAGGGTAAAGGGCCGTTTGAAGTCCTTGCATGCCCGTCATCAGGTACCTGTGTATATTGTATCGATGAGAACAAGGATGGCGACTGTTCGGATACGGATTGTTACCTCATCAGATGCCCTGATAAGAAGATCTGTTCCTATTGCCTTGACTGTAACCGGGACGGTCTGTGTGATACCGGTAAAAAGATCCTGGCAAACTGTTCGGAAGGAAAAACCTGTGTCTCATTTGATTATTGTGACGATATGGATCATGACGGGAGTTGTGACCAGATACAGCAGGATTTCACTCAAAATGTGTCTGATATCTCCCCTGTTAAAATAAAGGGAGAGATTTTGCAGGGAGGGAGGATACTATGAAAGAAAGACCAGTATATGGAGTAATCACTCTTATCATCTGTTTCTCTCTGGTGACCTGCGGAGCACTTGCTTATTCGATGAGTTCCGGAGGTTACTCCTCATCCGGTTCGACATCATTCGACTCATCGGAAGGTCTCTCCACCTCATCGGTCAAAACGGTATCAGCCCCTCAGGCAGCAACCGGACAGGTGTCAGCGGGAACGAATACACCAGGCCCCAGGATTCCGTCCACCTGGG
>JAJRBL010000032.1 GCA_028679485.1 Methanospirillum sp.
CCCGATATCCCTGACCGGAAACCAGGTGATTGCAATGGCCCTCCGGCTCTCCTGGTTCTGGACAAGTCTCTGTATGATACTCTGTTCAATCTGATCGATCCCCCCCAGGTTGCCGTCACCCTTCCAGGTAATCCCGCCAGAGGAGCCTGCAGGTATATACCCCATCTTCCCGAACAGGTTGTTCAGTATCTTCCTGGCAAATCCTGTCTCCGGGCTGGCAAAGGTGATATCAGGCCTGGGATAATCACGAAGCCGGTTCCCATAGGTGTACACGGCATCGGTTCCGTCGTTCCGTCGCGGAGTGACGGTGTAAAGGGATGACTGGTACTGCTCTGAGAACTTCTCTCCGAAGAGTGATGCTCCCGAACGCATCGGTTCGGAGAATGGATTATCTACATGGATACAGACCGGTTCTTCAGGATCCCAGGTATATTCTCCGTCTTCGGTGATCCGTACCCGTTCTTCACACCGCCTGGTTATCTCTTTTATCACATCCTCGTGGGCTTCACCGATACTTCGTCTTCGTATAAGGATCATAATTCCCTCGGTTCAATTGATATACGCGGTTATTGGATGACACTGCTGTCCCTGGCACTGATAATCCACCAGTTTTCATCGATATCAAGAAGATAGTACGATTCATTGGCAGCAGTATCGGTGAAAAGCCCGCCACCGTTTGAGACAAAGTCGCGCATCTGGCTGATCAGCCCGGTATCGTGTTCCTGACTGATACCTGCAGATCCGACACTGCCGGTTCGTTTGGCATCTGCCAGCAGAACGCCGTTCTGATCATATGCAATGATATGCAGGCCCTCTTTCGAGTATGAACCGGACGGCTTGTTAAACTCTGCAAGAGCCGTTTCCTTACCTTTTTCAAGTGCAAAGGCACGTGCATCGAAGGCAAGTTTCATGAGTCTCTCTTCAGCGGAAATATTGACGGATGAGGGTGTTTCAGTCACGTTTTGGCTGATGTTTCCCCCCACGGATTCGTTTTGTCCGGCGACAACACACCCGGATATAAGAAGGATACCTGCCAGAAAAACGAGATACCAGATCTTCATGATCACTCTTCAGCATGAAGACGTATCTGATTTGTGATGATTACGGAGGGTATCGTCTCCTGCATGGGGAACAAAGGTTTTGGTTTATGGAAAAACAGGATATCAATCGTATTTCTGCCATTATATCTCTGCTTTTGCTTTCTCGATTCCTTCCTGTGCTTCACTGAGGGAGGGATCGATCTCAAGAGCAGTCTCGTATGACCTGACCGCGTCAGGGTACATCTCCAGTCCGTATTGTGCATTGCCCAGGTTATCCCATCCCAGGGCATAATCCGGGAGAAGGTTCGTGGCATTACGTGCCGATTCAAGTGCTTCCCGGTATCTTCCGGCCAGGTTCAGGCACCAGGCCCGGTTACTGTAGGCTTTTGCATACCCGGGATCGAGACGGAGGGATTCATTGAGCATCTCCAGTGCCTCATCGTACTCTTCAAGATAGATAAGGGCGATTCCCTTGTTGTTCCAGGCTTTTTTGTATCTCGGATCGACAGATATCGCCATATCATACAGATCGATGGCTTCTTCATATCTCCCCAGGCTCTTCAGTGTCTTGCCTTTGCCGTTTAATGCCTCGAGATTATGAGGATCTATGGCTAATGCCTGGTCAAAAACATCCAGTGCTTCCTCGAACTGATCCTGATCATACAAAAGATTACCCTCTGTTGCCAGATCTTCCGCAGATGAGGCAGCCACGTGGCAGGTGATCAAAAAAAGGATTATCAGTACAATCCCTTTTGACGAGTACATATCTCTGATTATCACCAGGGTGATTAATTATTATTCCTGCTGCCGCGGTATTTCAGATGTATTCTGAAGTGTCCTCACCTTCATATAAATCCCTGTCGTACACAGATATCAAATACACCTCCGGTTATGATATCTGTACTCTATGTGGATGATGACGAAACGTTCTGCAGGTTTGTTGCAACGTATTTCGGAAAAAGCGAAGATTTCAGGGTAACAACCGTACGGTCCGGCAGGGAAGCAGTCGATATGGCCCTGTCAGGGGAGTATGATATTGTCGTCTCCGATTACCATATGCCAGGGATGAACGGAATCGATCTTCTTCATGCATACCGGGAAAAAGGATCGCATATTCCGTTTATCCTGTTCACCGGTAAAGGAAGGGAGGAAGTGGTAATTGAAGCGATTAATTCCGGGGCTGCCTTTTACCTCCAGAAGGGAGGTGAAACACGCTCACTGTTTGCTGAACTCGCCCATAAAATCCGCCAGGCGGTTGATACCGAGTACGCACACCGTTCACTGCGTGAGAGCGAAGAAAAATTCAGGCTTCTTTTCGAGACTGCAAGCGATGGAATCCTCCTGCTTTCTGACTGGACAATCCAGGACTGTAATCATCATGCAGCAGCGATGTTCGGAACCGATCGGGATAACCTTGTAGGCTCGGATTTTTTTTCGTGGTCTCCGGAGTTCCAACCTGACGGAACCCTTTCCAGGGAGAAGATCCGTTCGTATATCGATACCCGGCAGAGCTGGCACGAACCGGTTATCAGGTGGAAATGCCACAGGGCTGACATGACCGGGTTTGATACCGAGATCAGTTGCAATAGCCTTGATATCAGGGGAAAAAAACTCATACAGGCAATAATAAGGGATATCTCCGAGAGGATTCGTGCAGAACTGGAGATAGAGGAGCGGAACATCGATCTGAGGGCTGCCTACCAGGAACTCATGGCATCCGGGGATGAACTCCGTGCCAGGGTTGAAGAACTCAGGATGTCGCAGTCACGACTGAAGGAGAGCGAGGAACGGTACCGCGAACTTGCCGATCTGCTTCCGGAGGGGGTGTTTGAATGCGACCAGCATGGCATTATCACCTACCTCAATCATCAGGTCTTCATCATGTTCGGCTACGATCCCCGCGAACTCGACGGGACCCTGTCAGTAATCGATTATCTCGTTCCGGAAGACCGCACGAAGATCAAGGAATTTATCGGTTCCCCCTCTCCTGATTCGCTCACAAGACTCCATGAATACCGGGCAATTAAAAAGGATGGAACCGTTTTTCCGGTTATAATTCATTCATCCCCGGTATTGCACAACCTGGAGTGTATCGGGTTTCGGGGGGTTATCATTGATATTTCAGAGCGGATAAAGGCTGAAGAGATCCTGCGGAAGGCACAGGAGGAGCTTGAGTTACGTGTTGATGAAAGAACCCGCGAACTGACAAGGGTAAACCAGGCTCTCCGGGAGAGCGAGGAACGGTATCGTGATCTCGTGGAACTCTCCCCTGATGCCATCATGGTATACGACGAAGACCAGGTTTTGTTTGTAAACCCTGCTACCGTCTCCCTCCTTGGCGGCTCATCCGGCAGCGATATTATGTTCAGGAATCCCCGCGATTTTTTCCAGCCGTTCAGTCTTCCCCAGGCGAATACCGTAATGCCGGATCCGGATAGCCGGGAAAGGCATGTTACCCTGGTAGAAGAGGTCTTCGTGGGTATCCACGGTGATCTGGTAGATGTGGAGGCTTCTGCAATGCCCATCCGTTACCAGGGCAGAACCGGGATGCTTGTTGTGGCCAGGGATATCACATCGCGAAAACGGGCAGAGATACAACTGAAAGAGTATGCAAATGCCCTTGAAGACAAAACCCGCGAGCTTGACTATCTCACGAACCGGCTCATTGGCATGAACCGCGAGCTTGATGAACGGGTTCGTGAACGTACCATCGAGATAAACCGCCTCCTTCGTCAGAAGGACGATTTTATCAACCAGCTTGGTCATGATTTAAAGACCCCGCTGACTCCCCTGGCGGCTCTGCTTCCGAGCCTGGTGCGTGAAGAGGACGATCCGGAGATGAGAGAGTTATTCACGGTTCTGCTCCGTTCGGTCTACTCTATCAGGGACCAGATCGACAAGATACTGACCCTTGCCCGTCTCAACCGGCAGGAATGTACACCTGAAAGGGAACTCATTCACCCGCTCGGGATGATCACCCAGGCCATCGATAAAAACTGGTTATTTATCGAGAAGAAATCCCTTGTCCTCGAAGTCCTTGTTCCTCCCGGCCTTGAGGTCAGGTTCTCGTCGCAGGATGCCTCCTCGGTATTTGATAATCTTATCAGTAATGCCATTAAATACACGGAGAACAGGGGAACCATCAGGATAACCTCAGAACAGACCGACGAGATGACCTGTATTACCGTGGAGGATACCGGGATTGGCCTGACTCCTGAGGAGGCCAGTCACGTGTTTGACGAATTTTATATGGCAGATCTCTCCAGGCATGATCGCCAGTCCTCGGGGCTAGGCCTTTCAATCGTCAAAAAGATCATGGATCTCTATGGCGGAAGAGTCTGGGTTGAAAGCGAAGGAAGAATGAAGGGGTCCAGGTTTTCAATCTGTATTCCCGTTTGATCATCTCCAGAAAACCGGTCTTCGAGGAGGATTATTCTTTTAATTCTCTGACACACGCGGTGATCTTCCTGTTCATCTCCTGCCTGCTATCCAGGTTCTCCCCGATGAGTCTGACTAGTGCCGAGCCGACTATCACGGCATCTGCCCCGGCCCTGAACCACTCCTGAACCTGTTCCCTATCCGAGATGCCAAACCCCGGTGCAACCGGAGTTGAGGTGGCCTGTTTTATCATCTCCAGGTATCGCAATGCTTCAGGATTAACCTCCCTCCTGACCCCGGTGACTCCCAGGGCGGCGACAAGGTATATAAAACCACTTTTCACCGACAGGATCCGTGAAAGCCGTTCAGGGGAGGTCGTGGTACTGACCATCATCACCGGTGAAATTCCTGCCTGTTCTGCTGCCCCGATATACTCTCCTGCCTCTTCGTACGGCAGATCTGCGACGACGACGGCATCGATTCCCGCATTCGCCGCATCCTGGTAAAACTTCGCGATCTCTCTCTGGAGGATCAGGTTGGTGTATGTCAGGACCACGAGGGGAATATCAGACTCTTTTCTGAATTCACTGACCAGCCGGAAGAATACATCGGTATTCATACCACTTTCTATCGCCCTCTGGTCAGCCTGTTGGATCACCGGTCCGTCTGCAGCAGGATCGGAAAACGGCAGGCCGAGTTCGATAATATCTGCCCCACCCTGCAGCAGTGCCCTCATGATGGAAAGACTGGTATCATAATCCGGATCCCCGGCTACCGTGAATGTCATGAGGAGGCCGGTCTTTCTCTTCTGAAAAACCTCTTCTATCCTGTTCATGATCCCATCTCCAGGTACCTGTTCACCGTCTCCACATCCTTGTCTCCCCTTCCCGAGAGGTTGATGATAAGGATGGAGTCCTTCTTGAGAGCGGGTGCTATCTTTCTCGCATAGGCGACTGCATGCGAGGATTCAAGGGCAGGAATAATCCCTTCTGTCCTGGAGAGATACAGAAATGCCTCCAGTGCCTCGGTATCGGTCACGGCCTGGTAGGTAACTCTTCCTGAATCCTTGTGCATGGCATGTTCAGGCCCGACCCCCGGGTAATCCAGGCCTGCAGAGACGGAATGCGACTCCAGGATCTGCCCGAATGCATCCTGGAGAAGATAGGAGTAATTTCCATGGAGGACCCCCGGCCTTCCCCCGCAGAGCGTTGCGCCGTGTTTTGCGTCGAGCCCTTCTCCTCCTGCCTCGACCCCGAACAACCTGACTGATGGATCGCCGATAAACGCGTGAAAAATCCCTATTGCATTGGATCCGCCGCCGATACATGCCACGATACAGTCGGGGAGCCTTCCCTCTGCCTCAAAGATCTGTCTTCGTGCCTCTTTCCCGATGACCGACTGGAGGTCACGTACCAGAAGCGGAAACGGGTGGGGTCCTACCACGGTCCCGATAAGGTAATGGGTATCCCTGACCTGTGCAACCCAGTCCCGAAGGGCTTCATTGATGGCATCCTTAAGTGTCCTGGTGCCGGAACTGACAGGAATTACCCGGGCACCAAGCATCTTCATCCTGGAGACATTCAGGGCCTGCCTTTCGATATCGATATCACCCATGAAGACATCGACTTTCAGCCCGAGAACCGCCCCGGCGATGGCGGTGGCCACCCCGTGCTGACCTGCACCGGTCTCTGCAATAAGACGTTTCTTTCCCATGTATTTTGCCAGAAGTGCCTGGCCAAGGGCATTGTTGATCTTATGGGCACCTGAATGCAGGAGATCTTCACGTTTCAGGTACACCCTGCACCCGAGTTCACGGGACATATTCCTGCAGAAGGTAAGAGGTGTCTCTCTCCCTGCAAATTTTGTCATATATTCGGCAAGTTCTGCCTGGAACTCCGTTCCTGGCAGAATATTCAGGTATGCAGACTCAAGTTCTTCCAATGCATACATGAGGGTTTCAGATACAAAACAGCCTCCGTATTCTCCCATTCGGGTATTAAGTCTCATATTCTGTCTCCTTTGCTCTTTTTACAAATTCGAAAACTTTCGTCTGCTCTTTAATTCCCGGTGCAGATTCAACCCCTGATGCAACATCCACTGCATAAGGGCGGATAGATCTGATCGCTTTCCTGACATTTTCCGGGGTAAGCCCTCCGGCCAGGATAACGGGAAGAGAGGTGCTGTTCATGACATCCGAGACGTACGACTGGTCATATAGCCTGCCGCTCCCTCTGCTAGCATCGATGATGAGTGCATCTGCATCCTCGGGGATCCCATCTCCCGGTTCGATAACCCGGATAACCTGGAATGTCCGTTCTTTGGGTACTGCAAGGGGGGAAGAGATCTGGACTGCCGTCGGGTTGAGATCAAGCATCCGTGACAGGTCATCTGGCGATCCGGTATGAGATACGCATACCCTTCCCATGAACGGACCTGCCGCCCTGAAGATCGATGCCGCAGTCGCTACGTCCACTTCCCGGGGGGAATCCGAGAACATCACCACGCCTATGGCATCGGCACCGGCTTTCTCTGCAATCCTGGCATCCTCCGGCCTCGTAATCCCGCAGATCTTTACGCGTATACAAATCCCTCCACTCTTTTTCTTGGGTTATCTGATGACATGATACTTGATCCGATGAGAAATCCGTCTGCGTACTGATGGAGAGTCCTGACGTCACATGGCCAGATCATTCCGCTTGCGGCAATCACGGTCTTACCGGCCTCCCGGAGGATCGGTGCGATCCGTTTTGTCGTGGAGAGATCGGTCCTGAATGTCTTCAGGTCCCGGTTATTGATCTCCACCAGTTCTGCCCCGGTATCCAGGACCGCTCTCGCTTCCTGCCTGGTATTCACCTCTACCAGGGGTTCTATCCCCCTTCGAACTGTTTCTTCGACAAAATGCCCGGTTTCCTCGCCCAAAACCGAACTGATGAGGAGTACCGCATCTGCCCCTATTGACCTGGTCTCGTCGAGCTGATGCGTATCGACGATAAAGTCTTTCCTGAGTATGGGGACAGATACCGTGTCCCGGATCCTTCTGATGATCCCGGTGTTACCCCTGAAATAGGTAGGTTCGGTCAGTACCGAGAGTGCACAGCAGCCGCCCCTGATGAGTTCCCCTACGATGTATTCAGGTTTTTTCTCCTCCCGGATAGGTCCTCTTGACGGAGAAGCAAATTTCAGTTCGGCAATGATTGCATTATGCTTCTCCCGGGTTATGGTAGTGTGAAGGCTGATCGGGGCATGCCCTGACTCGGGAAATGAACCCGGAAGGGCTGCAGCACGGAGCTCGGACGACGAGATGATCTCATCGAGAATCATGCATTCACCCCGCCTGACAGGGCATGAAGAAGATCCCTGGTTTTTCCCGAGTCAATAACGTCGGAGGCCATCCGGTATCCTTCCCTGAGGCATGATGCCTTTCCCCCGAGGTATAGTGCCGCTGCTGCGTTGAGCAACACGATATCGCGGCAGGGACCAGGCTTTCCTGAAAAGATACCCCTGATGATCTCTGCATTCTCTGTTGGCCCTCCCCCTGTTATCCTCTCTTTTGGAACCCTGGTTATTCCAAACTCCTCGGGTGCCAGTTCATAGGTCCTGACTGATCCGTGGTACAGTTCGGAGACAAGGGTCTTCCCGGTGGTCGTTATCTCATCGGTCCCGTCTCCATGTACCACCATGGCATGCAGTACGCCAAGGTTGTCAAGTGCACCTGTGACAGAAGGGATGAGTTCCGCATTCCCTACCCCGATAAGCCTGGCCTGTGCACCGGCCGGATTGAGCATAGGACCGAGGAGGTTGAAGACGGAAAAAAACCCGATCTCCTTCCTGGCAACGGCTACCTTTCCGAATGCAGGATGAAATCCGGGGGCGAACAGGAATGCAATATTATACCTTGCTACTGATTCCGCTGCTTCCTGGGGGGTCAGGGCGGTCTTTATCCCGAGCGCCTCAAGCACATCGGTTGAGCCTGAATGGCTTGAAACACCCCTGTTTCCGTGTTTCATTACCTGAACGCCTCCGGAAGCGGCAACAAGGGCGGCAGCAGTACTGATATTGAAGGTCTGTGCCCCGTCTCCCCCGGTTCCGCAGGTATCAACCAGGGTTGTATGCTCTCCTGCAGAAACCGGAACAGCCCGCTCACGAAGCACCAGGGCGAAGGCGGTGATCTCTCCGACCGTGATCCCCTTCATCTTCAACGCGGTCAGGATGGAACCGATCTGTGCTTCGGTCAGGTCTCCGTCTGCAATGGATTCCATGAGAATTCTTGCTTCACCAGGATCCAGATCCTGCATGCCTACTATCTTCCTGATCGTATCCTGGATCGTCATGATTCACCCCCGGTTCTGAGAAAATTATCCATGATCTGGCGTCCTGCAGGGGTCATGATGCTTTCCGGATGGAACTGAAGCCCGAAGACCGGGTATTTTTGGTGTGCAACCCCCATGATGGTTCCATCGTCACGTGCCGTTGCCGTGACCCTGAGATCTGACGGGAGAGTGGCGGGATCGGCAGTCAGGGAGTGGTATCTCGTCGCAGAAAACCGTTCGGGCAGTCCGCTGAATACTCCCTCCCCGCTGTTCGTTATCTCACTCGTCATACCGTGTACCGGTCTTGCCATCCGGAGAATCCGGCCGCCCAGGGTATGAACGATCGTCTGGTGCCCGAGACAGACCCCCAGGATCGGTATTTCTCCTGAAAACCGCCTGATCACTTCTGCTGTCACTCCGGCATCAGCCGGGGTTCCGGGACCTGGTGACAGGATGATACGGTCCGGATCTGCATCCGTGATCGAGCTTATTGGCATGTCGCAGGTAACCGGCATGGGCTGTGCCCCGAGTGAACCAACCAGCTGATAGAGATTATAGGTGAAACTGTCAAAGCAGTCGACAATTACTACGTTCATTCCGAAACACCTGCACCGTATACTGCCTGGGCCATCGCCCGTACCTTGGCCTCTGTCTCCTCGAACTCCCGCGAGGGTACCGAATCGGCAACAATCCCTGCCCCTGCCTGGCAGGTGGCCATTCCATCCCGCACAATCACGGTCCTGATGGCGATGGCAAACTCCATCAGGCCGTTGAATCCCAGGTATCCTACGGCACCTGAGTAAAGACCACGTGAAACCGGTTCCAGTTCGCTGATGATCTGCATCGCCCTGATCTTCGGGGCACCACTTACTGTTCCGGCTGGAAAGCAGGCTTCCAGGGCATCAACCGGGGAGAGGCCGTGTTTCAGATCCCCGACAACGACAGAGGTGATATGCTGGACATGGGAGAATTTTTCGATCTCCATGAAATCCGTAACCCTGACAGTTCCAAACTCGGAGACCTTGCCTATGTCATTTCTTGCCAGATCCACGAGCATGAGGTGTTCGGCGAGTTCCTTGGGATCTGCAAGCAAATCTGCTGCCAGTTTTTCGTCCTCTTCTTTGTCTCTGCCCCGTGGCCTGGTCCCGGCTATCGGTACGGTCGTAACGACCGATCCCTCGGTTTTTACCAGCATCTCCGGGCTCGATCCGATGACCGTTTCGTCGCCGAAGTTGAAGTAGTACAGATACGGCGAGGGATTGATGAGCCGGAGAATCCGGTAGATTTTGTATGGATCATCCTGGAACGGGAGAGAAAATCTCCGGGACAGGACAACCTGGAAGATATCTCCTGCACGGATATGTTCGAGTGCTTCTGCAACTGCCTGTTCAAAGCTGCCTCTGTCCTCGTGGGGAAGGCAGACGGCTTCTTTTATGAGCACGGGATCATCCGCTCCCTCCGGAATGCGTGAGATGGTTTCGTGAAGACTCCTGACTCTCTCCACTGCATCCTGATATATCCCGTGGAGATCTTCCCCGGGATGAACCAGTGTTCCGGCAATAAGCGTACAGGTATGGGTGACATGATCAAAGACCACGATCTCCCCGGGAACAATAAACCTGATCACCGGGCTGTCGTCATCTCCCGGTGTAACCATCCCATGGGTAATGCTCCTGACCAGTTCATACCGGCAATACCCGGCCATGCCCCCGGTAAAGGATCTTTCATCAAGGGAATATCCGGATATATTCCCCGATATCTGCTTGAGAATCTCCAGGGGTGCTCCAGGTCTCTGCAAGACTGCCATTTCCTGGAAAAAACCTGCTTTTTCCCCGGTAACGTGCAGATTCTCCCCTATGGAAAGGACTGCAAGTGGTTTTATCCCGATAATGGACCTGACCGCTCTCCGGGGTACTCCCTCCATTGATTCAAGAAGAAATCCCTCGGCCGGTGACATATCTGCGTATATTGATGCGGGATCTACCCGGGGTTCGGGTATGATCATCTGGACCGGAATATATGCCCTCTTTTCATACGAGCGGGCGATCTTTTCGTAATCCTGAAAACTCATGACCTGGCGAACACGGTTCCCGGTCATGGCTACTTCCATTCCACCGGCATCACCTTCAGCAATTCAATGACGTTCATGATTACTTATGTTTATTGATGAACACATATATACATTATTGTGTAAATGATTGCACGTGTGTTATTTTATGAGATCTCGAGATGAGCAGCGGCGGCAGGAAAGTATAGTCCATGTCTTTATCCGGTTCCCTATCTCAGGGGTCAATGGATAAAATATAATGTACATCCTTATGAAACATATATATATTATACTCACGTAGGGGTTTTTGTTCTCACCCGGTAACTCGCAGCAGGCCGATGATCTGCAGGCAGCAGTAAAACAATAATTATGAGTCGGATTTTGGATTTTTGAATAAGCAGGGAGAGATCCCTCTCGCGGTAACTAAAGGAAAGAATCATGGAAAGAAAAAAAATTGCATTTTTTTGCTGGGAATCCCTCTATACGGAACGAGTCGGCGGACTCGCGAACGCCGCAACATATCTGGCACAGGAACTGGCCAAACATAATGAGGTTCATTTTTTCACCCGTGGTACCGGCGATTTCTCTTTTAATGGGGTGGAATATCACGGGGTTCAGCCGCAAGGCGGAAATATCGTGGAATACTGCAATAACATGTGTCACCAGATGGTCGGAAGATTTCAGGAGATTGATCAGGTTCCTTTCGACATCCTCCATTTCCATGACTGGCACGTAACCGAAGCATTGCATCTCCTCCAGGAACGAAATACCATATTCACCTATCATTCCACGGAATACGGGCGAAATGGAAACCAGCATGGTACCTGGTGGGAATACCACGAGATCTCAGGCAAAGAGTGGTATGCCGGTTTAATAGCCAGGCAGGTCACCACGGTAAGCAATGTTCTCCGTGACGAAGTGATGAATTTATACCAGGTTCCCGGGTGGAAGATCCGGGTATTCCCGAACGGAGTGATCCCTGAACAGTTCGATGTGGACCTTGACCAGGGGGAGATCAAAACAGAACTTGGAATTCATCCC
>JAJRBL010000033.1 GCA_028679485.1 Methanospirillum sp.
ACTGTTCTGACGACATGCTGATAGCATCAGAAGCTGCCTGAACACCGGACGACATCATAAGTCCGATAATGAGGAGCAATAGTAATTTCTTCATTGAATAATCCGCCTCCGGCCATATCTCAGAAGTATTTCAGTTATGAGCAGCAGAAATGCTGCAATAAAGAACCAATCGCGAATACTGGTCTCTTCAGTTTCACGTTTTATCTCTTTGTTGAGGTTTTTATAAATCTCCGACAATGTACGATCATCGACCGATTTGAAATATTTGCCTCCGGTATTCTCAGCGATTGATCTGAGCATCTCCTCATCAAGGGTTGCATACTGTGGATTTCCAAACCAGTCATACCCGATAACCGACGGGGTTTCTGATCCAAGACCAATCGTAAACACCTGTATGCCTTTGTCCCTGGCAAACCCTGATGCCTGCTCCGGAGGGATAACTCCTGCATTATTCACTCCATCTGAAAGCAGGATAACAACTTTTTTCCGGTTCGGGATCGATTCGGCCATGTCAATTCCCAGGGCAAGTCCGTCTCCAATTGCCGTTGAACCCTCTTTTGGTTCAATATCAAGCAGTTTCCCGATTACCCGGTCCTTGTCTGGAGAAAGATATGCAGCACTCGTTGCCCCGGATTCGAAGGTAATCACTCCTGCATAATCCTTGTTGTCAAGGGAGCGAAGAAGGGTTTCTGCGGCTTTTTTCGCAGACTCAAGCCGCGTGGGCTGATAATCGGTTGCCTGCATACTACCTGAAACATCCATGACGAGGATAACATTTACTCCTTCCTTCGTCTGTTCAAGGGGAATATGGGGATCTGCAAGACCGATAATCAGGCATCCGAGTGCTACCAGGAGAAGGATCAGAAGAGTTCTGGGCCTGGCAGACTGGCTGCTCCCGGACAAGGCACTTTTAAGAAATCCGATATGGGAGAATACCATTGCTTCCTGCTTTTTACGCCTTGTTTCATGGAGATAATAATAATACAGGCAGGGCAATGCCAAAAGGCATATCAACCATTCCGGATGGTAAAAACCGGTCATAGTTCTCCTCCCGGACGAAGAGAGAGGAACTGACGGAGGGGTTCATAACAGTCCTCCCCGGATTTTACCTGCAGAAAGGGAATACGGTATCTTCGCATCGTTCTCCGGATAGTCTCCTCATACCCGGCTGCTGCCTCCTCGTAGTTTTTTCTGATAGCCGGATCCGAGGTATCCACCAATATCTGTTCACCGGTCTCCGAGTCTTCAAGTTCGATAAGGCCGACATCGGGAAGTTCATGTTCACGAGGATCGGTTACCCTTATTGAAAGAACCTCGTGGTGCTTTTTCAGGAGAGACAACTCACGCGAACAGTCAGGAACAAAAAAATCCGATAACAATATGACACTTGACATTCGTTTCGCCCTCTGGAGAAGCATGGTACATGCCGGTCTGAGATCGGAACGGGAAGATGACGGTTTATGGGTCAGTACGGTCTGGATGGCATGAACTGCATGGCTTCGGCCGCTTCTGGCAGGTATATAATGCTCCACCGTATCGGTAACCAGGAAAAGGCCGACACGGTCATGGTAATGGACCGCTGAGAAGACAAGGGTTGCCAGGATAGAGAGCATAGTACTGAACTTCGAGACCGTGTGACCAAAGGAACCTGATCCTGAAAGATCCATGATAATGTACAGGATGTGATCGCGTTCCTCAACGAACTCCTTGATATACGGAATACCATACCTTGCGGTGATTTTCCAGTCGATTGCCCTGATATCATCGCCGGGAATATACTCCCTGATATCGGAGAATTCAACACCCTGACCTTTGAAAAGGGAGATATGTACACCTGCCTGCTGACCGCAGACACGTGCACGGGTTATGATATCAATCGTCCTGATCTTGCGGATCAGGTCGGCATACGAGTCGGTATCTGACATACACCACCATGATTCAGGGAACCGGAACAGATTTTATTATCTGGTCAATGATCATATCCACCGTGATGTTCTCTGCCTCGGCAAGATAGGAGAGGAGAATCCGGTGTCTGAGGACATCGTGTGCAACCGCCTTGACATCGTCCGGAAGAACAAACCCCCTTCCCCTGATGAGGGCATGTGCCTTGGCACCGAGGATCAGGTATATGGATGCCCTTGGTGATGCCCCGAATCTTATATAGGGAGCAAGAGGTATCCGGTAATCACCAGGATTCCTCGTAGCATCAACCAATGTCGTGACATACTTTTTTACCTCGATATCAGCATATATCCGTGGAACAACGGCCTGGATCTTCTTGATTTCTGCAACCGCAATCACCTTCCTGGGTGCATACAGGTTTCCCTCGGTAAACCTGTCGAGGATCACCAGTTCCTCTGATTTGGAGGGATATCCCATGAGAACCTTGAACATGAACCGGTCAGTCTGTGCTTCCGGAAGTGGGTAGGTTCCTTCCTGTTCTATGGGATTCTCCGTGGCAAGGACAAAGAAGGGATCGGGAAGTGGATACGTCTCTCCCTGGATAGTAACCTGTCTCTCCTGCATCGCTTCAAGTAATGCGGACTGGACCTTCGGAGGAGCACGGTTTATCTCATCAGCAAGGAGAAACTGGGTAAAAACCGGACCTTTCACGGTTGTAAAAGTACAATCCTGCTGGTTGAAGATCTTCGTCCCGGTAATATCTGCCGGAAGAAGATCCGGAGTAAACTGTATCCGGCAGAACGCTGAATCAATACATTTTGCCAGTGTTTTTATCATCAGTGTCTTGGCGATACCAGGTACTCCTTCAAGCAGCACGTGACCGTCTGCAATAAGAGCGATAAGGAGTCGTTCAAGAATATGCTTCTGACCTGAAATGACTTGCTGGATCTCCTGTTCCAGTGGCATGAGAATATCTGCTGATTCTTTCGCTAGATTTGTTAAAGACTGGATTTCTGAATTCATATAATAATACTCCTGAAAGTTGCGGACGGTTTCCTGTCCATATGGTCAGGAGATGACAGGGTACAAAGTAAAGTTTGCTTTACTAAAGGATAAACATTCTGTACACATCAATAATATTTTATACCCCGGAAAGAACTTTGAAGAGAAAAATATCAGCAGAATAAGAGGGATAAAAGTTCAGGATCCTGAACTTTCTCATATCGTTAATACAGGAGACCG
>JAJRBL010000034.1 GCA_028679485.1 Methanospirillum sp.
AGGCTTCGCGGGTACCGGGAGATATCAACCCCGGTTTTTGAAGAACTTGAACTGTTCACCGTCAGGTCCGGTGAAGGAATCATCGGGGAGATGTATGTTTTTGAGGATAAAGGGGGAAGATCACTGGCTTTACGGCCTGAACTGACTGCACCGGTCTTAAGGACGTTCGTGGAAGAGGGGAGATCCCTGAACAAACCGGTCAAGTGGTGCTACTTCGGGGACTGTTTCCGCTACGAACGACCGCAAAAAGGCAGGTACAGGGAGTTCTGGCAGTTTGGTGCAGAACTGATCGGGGCAGATTCTGCCATGGCTGATGCAGAAGTGATCCTGCTCGGTTATTCCCTTCTTTCGTGTGCAGGGGTGAAATTCACACTCCGCATCGGGCACCTCTCATTCATGCGGACCCTGCTCTCCGATCTTACAGAAGAAGATAAACGGAAGATTCGTGGTTTTCTTGACAAGCGGGAGGAGGAGGCCGCGGCATCCTACCTCCGGGATATCGGGAAAGAACATCTCTGTGAACCGCTCATAACCCTCTGTAACGCGCGAACGCTTGACGAGGTATTTGCAGTCATCGGGGAGATACCGGAGAGTGCACGAATCAGGGAGATGTTCCGTATTATCGATACCCACTCGGTTCCGTATGAGATAAGCCCTGCAATCGCCCGCGGACTCGATTACTATACCGGGGTCGTCTTCGAATGCTTTGCAGAAGGGCTCGGGGCTGAAAACCAGATACTCGGCGGGGGTGCGTACCGCCTTGCGCACCTCTTCGGAGGGGAAGATACACCGTCAACCGGTTTTGCAATCGGATTTGACCGGGTCATGGTTGCACTGGGCGAGGAGTTCCAGGCAGTCAGAAGACCGGAGGTGATGATGGTATGTACCGGGGAAGGCCGGAACCGGGCTCTTGTCGTGGCGGATGAACTCCGTAAAAAGGGAATAATAGCCGAGTCTGACCTCATGGAGAGGAGTTTCTCTGCCCAGATGAAAGCAGCAGGTAAAACCGCGGATTATGCTGTCATCATCGGGAAGGATGAGGTGGTTTCAGGAGTCGTAACCCTGAAAAACCTGAAGGCAGGCACCCAGGAATCCCTCCCGGTCGAAGAAGCGGTAAACAGGCTTACCGCGGGCTGACAACAGGTATGACAAACGCCCCGAAACCCGCCCATGCTGACGAACTTGCAAAACAACAGCGCAGCATCAGCGTTGCGGAATTCTTCGAGAAGAACAAACACCTGCTGGGATTCGATTCACCCACCCGCGGGATCGTCACGACCGTCAAGGAGGCGATAGACAATTCACTCGACGCCTGCGAAGAGGCGGGTTTTCTTCCTGATATCTACCTGGGCATATTCAGAATGAACGGGGATATCTTTAAAGTGGTCGTAGAGGACAACGGACCGGGGATTGTCCCTGAAAATATCCCGTTTGTCTTCGGGAAACTCCTCTACGGTTCACGTTTTCATCAGATCCGCCAGTCAAGGGGCCAGCAGGGCATAGGGATCTCTGCAGCAGTCCTCTATGCCCAGCTTACCAGCGGCAGACCGACCCTTGTCATATCGCGGTGCGGATCTGACCGAGCAGCCTTCCAGTTTCGGATCCAGATAAAAACAGAGCAGAACGAACCTGAGATCCTGGAGCAGAAAGAGACCTCCTGGGACAGGATTCACGGCACAAGGATCGAGATCGAGTTTAAAAGTTCCCTGACCGCGAAAAAGCGTCTCGTTGAGTATCTCCGGTATACTTCGGTGGTCAATCCGCATGCCCGGATCAGGGTAGAGCTGGACGGTGAAGCGATCCTCTTTGACCGGGCTAGCAACGAACCGATCATCCCTCCCCAGGCTATTCTCCCCCATCCGCACGGGGTGGAACTGGGAGAACTCAAGCGTATTGCAGCAGGATCAAAAGAACCCCTCTCCTCTTTTCTGGTGAACAACTTCTCCCGGGTCGGGCTGAAGACCGCCGGGGAGATGATCCAGACCGCGGGTCTGAAACCAGAACTTGTCGCCCGCAAACTGAATGCAGAAAACCTGGCCAGTCTCCAGGCAGCCATGCAGCAGGTGAAGGTACCCCCGCCACCGGCAAACCAGTGCTTATCACCTATCGGTGAGGGACTGATAAAACAGGGACTGGAGAAAGAGTTTGAGTTTGATTTCTGTTCCGCCAGGTCCAGGCCGGCAGCGGTATACCACGGCCATCCCTTCATTATCGAGGCAGCACTCGGGTACGGCGGTAAACTTGAGGCCGAGGGGAACGCACGGATCATGCGGTTTGCAAACCGCGTACCCCTCATGTTTCAGCAGGGGGCATGCACCATAACCGGTTGTATCAGCGGGATCAACTGGCGTACATATGGTATCTCCCAATCCGGCCTGCCTACCGGTCCGGTTCTCATCCTTGTTCATGTCGCTTCCACCAATGTCCCGTTTACGAGTGAAAGCAAGGATGCTATAGCATCTATCCCTGAAATTGAACGGGAAATAACCCTTGCCCTGCAGGATCTCGGGCGTGACCTGAAGACATTCCTCTCACGGAGAGACCGGAGCCGTCTCTCCGAGGAACGGGCACGTGCAATCTGTGCTATTATCCCGGATATCGCAGCGAAGGTTGCCGAGACGATAGAAAAACCGGTTCCGGACATTTCGCCGATCGAAGGGCAGATCATGCGCAGGCTGGTGGCGAAAAAAAGGACCGAGAACGGCATGGTGACAGTTTCTGTCCAGAACTATACCCCCCACGCCCTTGACCTGACACTCTATATCATCACGACCGATACCATCGGAACATCCCGGCCCCCCCCTTTCTTCACCGAGGAGATCGGAGAGGAACGATCGGGGGTATGGCAGGTAAATCTTCCCGCAGGTGAAGGATGGCAGGTCACGTATCCAGGCCTCGGGGCAGGAATTATTGATATCAGGGGTATCGACGAGAAAAAGAAGGTAGTGGTGGATCTTGACCACACATAAGCAGGAAAAAAAACAGTATGCTCTTGACCGCCTCCTTACTATTCCGCAACACTGGTACAACCAGATTATCAGGGGAGAACTCCCGTCCATCTCGATGCCCACGAGAACCAAGCAGAATCTCGCGTACGATGAAGAGACAGAGGTATGGAAGTACGGGGACAGGGAACGCCTTCGTGAGGCAGGAACTGAGAAGAGTGCACTGCATATCCTCAAGATGGCATACGTGATCTGGTTTGTAAAACACCAGATTTCAGAAAACCGTTCCTCAACATTAAGAGAACTCTATT
Source organism: Methanospirillum sp. (assembly GCA_028679485.1). Taxonomy (GTDB): domain Archaea; phylum Halobacteriota; class Methanomicrobia; order Methanomicrobiales; family Methanospirillaceae; genus Methanospirillum. The sequence goes on from JAJRBL010000034.1 coordinate 3,257, forward strand.
ACATCTCCGAGGGCTGGAAACGGGCTAAATTTGCCGCACAGAATGACTCCAACCTGCTGATAGAGGACTTAGAGATCCTTACCGATGTTCAGCGGGAGAACTTCAACCTGCGGCCTGAAGAGGACGGGGCAAGCATATTCGGCCCGCTCAAAATCAGGGAGGATACCAGGCGCGGGACAAAGGAGATCCATTGCCAGGATGATGTCGGCGAATCAGGCTACCAGATCCCCACCAATGCCGATGCCCTCGAGTTTGTCGATCATGACGCCAGAATGGTCATCGCCATTGAGACCGGCGGTATGTATGCGAGGCTTATCGAGAACGGATTCGACGAAAGGCACCAGGCAATTCTCGTCCACCTGAAGGGACAGCCGGCACGATCCACGAGAAGGATCCTTAACCGGCTTGCATCAGAGTTCAAACTCCCGGTAACCGTCTTCACCGATGGCGATCCCTGGTCATACCGGATCTTCGCGAGTGTGGCATACGGGGCTATCAAAAGCGCCCATATATCCGAGATCCTGGTAACCCCTTCAGCCCGTTTTATCGGGGTCCAGCCATCGGATATACGGGATTATGATCTCCCCTCCGATACCCTGACCGATCAGGATATCGCTGCATTAAAATCCGAACTAACAGACCCGCGATTTGCAGGGGAGTACTGGAAAGAGCAGATAAACCTCCAGTTATCATTAAACCTCAAATCAGAACAGCAGGCATTTGCCGCAAGGGGGCTTGATTTCGTCACCGACGAATACCTGCCTGCACGGTTAGCCGATATGGGTATTCTGAAACGGTAAACCGGAAGGAGTAACCCGAACCCTTGTGTCTCAACACAATCTCCTTTTCCTTCCTAATACTAATTATTTCATGGATCCCTTTACAATGCCCCTTGTTATGATCCCGCTCGCGGTAAATGCTGTTGTTCTTATCATAACCCTCCTTTACGGCTGCAGG
>JAJRBL010000035.1 GCA_028679485.1 Methanospirillum sp.
CGAAAAGTATGGCTTAAACTATGTAGCGCATATAGTGTGCAGGCTTTAGAATAACCTTCGTTTCACTTCGATTATTCTAAAACCTTATGCAGTGTACTATAAAAAAGAATAAGTGATCTGCTCATTGATTCAGGGTCACCGTAACAGAGATGAGCCAGGAGAAACTAATAGTACTCTTCTACTCATGTATGTCTCTATTTATTGATCTCATCATTATTACTCTCCTGATCTTTGCAAACGGATTTTTTTCCCTTGCAGAATTTGGACTTGTTTCTGCGAGAAAGGTAAAACTCAGGCAGATGGCATCAGATGGAATACCCGGTGCTGACGCTGCAATCCGTCTAGCCGAGGACCAGACAGGGCTCCTTTCCACTATCCAGATTGGTATTACACTCATCGGCATATGTACCGGTGCATATGGCGGGGCTGCATTTGCACAGGAACTTGCGCCTTACTTCAGTGGAATTCCCATCATCGGTGCATACAGTGATCTTGTCAGCCTGGTGATCATAGTCCTGGTAATCACGTACTTTTCAATAGTGATAGGAGAACTCGTTCCGAAGAGGATAGGCCTTTCACGGCCTGAGCATACCGCCTGCACTGTTGCTCCCTTGATGGTACTGATCACACGGATATCCACGCCGGTTTCATACCTGACATCAGGCCTTACAAATTTCATCATGTCTGTTCTGGGACAGAATCGTGAAGATTCTCCCGAAGTTATCGAGGAAGAGATCCATATGCTTCTGGAGGAAGGTACAGAAGCAGGGATTATTGATAAGGCAGAACAGAAGATCCTGGAGAGTGTCTTCGAATTAAGTGAAAGCAGTATTGTTGATCTTATGGTTCCAAGACCTGATATCGTTGCATTAAACATCGAGGATCCCATTGAAGACAACAGGAAGATCATGCAGGAGACCGGCCATACCAGGTATCCGGTTTACCGGGGAAACCTGGACACCGTGATTGGTGTCTTATCTGTCCGCGATCTCTGGGCTCACATCTCTGCCGGACATCCGGAAGAGATCTCTGCAGTAATGCAGGAGATCGTGGTAGTTCCAAAGCAGATAACAGCCCTTGAACTTCTCAGGCGGTTCAGAACTGCCACATCACCTCTTGGTGTTATTATTGATGAGTATGGTTCGGTTGTCGGGATGATAACTCTCCATGATCTTCTCGAAGCACTGGTAGGGGATTTATCCCGGGTCGATCACGAGGAGGAAAAACCCCGGATAGTCAGAAGAACCGATGATTCCTGGCTTGTCGATGGTAAAACCCCGATCGATGAGTTACATGAGGACACCGGTATAGACTGTAGTGATCAGGAGAACAAGGGTCAGTACAGGACACTGGCAGGATTTATCCTGAATGAATCAGGAGAAATTCCCCGCGAAGGTGATATTATCCCATGGAATGGACTACAATTCAGAGTAGTCTCCATGGATGGGCATCGGATCGACAAGATCCTGCTGACGAAAAAGAAGGAATGATCTCACTCTTCAAGAGTCGAGATATCCCCCGGATCAATACCCAGTTCCTTCGCTTTTAAGACCCGCCTCATGATCTTACCGCTTCTTGTCTTGGGAAGTTTATCCATGAACTCAATTCCCGATGGCATGGCGATAGGGCCTATCGTCATTCTGACATGGTAGGTGAGTTCTGATACAAGTTTCTGACTTGGTTCATATCCTTTCCGAAGCATCACAAATGCCTTCACTGCCTGTCCTTTCAGTTCGTCAGGAACTCCGATGACCGCTGCCTCTGCAACCGCTTCGTGGGCGACAAGTGCGGATTCAACCTCTGCAGTACCGAGATTATGACCGGCCACGATGATGATGTCATCTGCACGCCCAAGCACCATGATATACCCGTCCTCATCCCTGACCGCAAGATCACCGACAGTATACCAGTTTTTTATCTGGTTCCAGTATTGTCTGTACCGATCGTCGTTTTTGTATACCGTCCGCATCATTGCCGGCCAGGGCTTTTTGATCACGAGAAGTCCTCCCTGTCCTGCAGGAACCTGGTTTCCCTCTTTGTCTACGACATCTGCCACCACTCCGGGGATTGGCACTCCTGCAAATCCCGGTTTCATCGGTTCTCCAAGGGGCGTGGTGATCATATGCATGCCGGTCTCGGTCTGCCACCAGGTGTCTAGTATCGGGCACCGGTTTTTTCCGATGACACGATAATACCATTCGAATGCTTCCGGATTAAGGGGTTCTCCCACAGAACCGATAATCCGTAACGAACTTAAGTTGTACTTATCCGGCCATTCCTCACCTACCCGCATGAACATCCTGATGGCAGTCGGTGCCGTATAAAATATGGTCACCCCGAACTCTTCGATAAGACTCCACCAGATTCCCGGATCAGGGTAATCAGGGGTTGTTTCAGTAATAAGAACCGTTGCTCCGACCGAGAGAGGACCGTACACGATATAACTATGACCGGTGATCCATCCGGTATCGGCAGTGCACCAGTGGACATCGTTCTCTTTGATATCAAAGATATATTTACTGGTATAATGGGTTCCAACCATGTATCCTCCGGTAGTATGGACTATGCCCTTTGGCAGGCCGGTTGTCCCGCTGGTATACAGGATGAATAACGGATCTTCGCTGTCCATCTCTTCGGGAGGACAGTCATCGCTGACTCCTTCCTGGATTGCGTAATAATCCACTTCAATCTCGGAGTAGAGTTCAACCGGGCAGTATTCCCTGCAGAGCACGATAACCTTTTCAACACTGGGAGCATTTTTTACCGCTTCATCCACGATACTCCGAAGGGAGATCAACTTGCCTCTTCTGATACCTGAATCGGCGGTGATAACTACTTTCGCCTCGGCATCACGGATACGGGTATGGAGTGCTTCTGTTCCAAATCCGGCATATACGATCGAATGAACTGCTCCTATTCGTGCACAGGCTAACATAGCGATGATATGTTCCGGTACTAAGGGCATATAAAAGCAGACCCTGTCACCCTTTGTTACGCCGAGTTTCTTCAGCGCATTGGCAAATCGCATGACTGCCCGGAGGAGTTGCCGGTAGGTATAAACCTCCTCTTTCCCCCGTTCTCCTTTCCATATCAGGGCAAGTTTATTTCTTCTTCCGTTTTTTACATGACGATCAAGGCAATTGGCCGAGATGTTAAGTTTTCCTCCGACAAACCACCGGGCATACGGCCACTTCCAGTCACAAACCTTACTCCAGGGTGTTATCCAGTCAAGTTCGCGTGCTTTTTCATCCCAAAATC
>JAJRBL010000036.1 GCA_028679485.1 Methanospirillum sp.
CCGATATCGAACGAACATGCTCCGTGGCCGGTTACCGGGAGGTCTTCACATTCAAAACACCCGGTCACCGTCAGCAGTATTGGGTTCTCTCCTGACAAAGCAATGGACCCGAGCCCGTAGGTCTCCCAGAAGTCATGCATCTTCCCGACCATGACGCTGAGATCGGGATCCTGAACCAACGGGGAAAGGACGGTTCCCATCTCCCATCCAGTCCGTTCGAGAACCGGATCGATGTTGATCCCCACGGCCATCGCCTGTATCCTGAAGGTGAGGACTCCCCACCTGAAGAATGATGCAATATCCCCGGGTGTAAAAGGAAGAACTCCGTTTCCTGGACTGGTCCTCGGCGGGGCGTTCCGGTCGGTATTCGACAGTTTCCCGATGGGATCTGAGGTAAGGCTCAGGATTTTTCGCCGGTTGTCTGCTGGGTCCGGCCGTGACGAGATGAGGCCTGCATTCTCCAGGTCTCTGACATGGACTGATATGGTGGATTTAGCCTTCCCGCAGAGTTCAACGATCTCGTCGAACAAGATCTCCTTTTCACCGAGCAGTTGCAGGATTTTCTTCTTGACCTGGCTGTCTATCGCCATTACCCGTTCTTTCGTAGAGAATAAACTGATCTCATCATCGGTGCTGCCAGGTCTTCCCCTCTCGGATGTCACATACAGATCTTATCCGGAAGATTGATATTTGTTCGCACACAATAGAATGTTCGTATTATCACTAACGAAGTGGTGCCAGATGAAAGCAACTGCATATAAGATGAAGGATGGTGTGTACTGGGTTGGAACACTTGACTGGGACCTGAGATCATACCATGGATATACACTTGACGGAACGTCATACAATGCCTATCTCCTCTTCGGTGAAAAGACCGTTCTGATAGACAATGTGTATCCCGGCCAGTCTGCACAGATGTGGGGCCGGATTGCAGATGCCTGTGCAAGGGAAGGAAAAGAGCTCAGGATCGATATTATCGTCCAGAACCATGTCGAAAAGGATCACTCAGGTGCACTCCCCGAGATCTGCAAAAAATTCCCCGGTGCCCCGGTATACTGCACGGAGATTGCGGAAAATGGGCTTCTCAGGCATTACCCCTCCCTGAAGGGGACGGAGTTCAGGCATATCAAGACCGGGGACACGCTTGATATCGGGGGGAAGACCCTGGCATTTGTCCAGGCACCGCTCCTGCATTGGCCTGATTCGATGTTCACCCTCTACGTGGAGGAAGGAATCCTCTTCCCGAATGATGCATTCGGTCAGCACCTCTGCTGCACAGGACGGCTTGATACTGATATCCCCGAGTACATCCTCATGGATGCCACCCAGAAGTTTTATGCAAACCTTATCGTTCCCCTGTCAAACCTTTTCATGAAGAAAGCAAAGGAACTGACAGACCTCGATCTCATCAGCAAGGTGAAGATGATAGCACCGTCGCACGGGCAGATCTGGACTTCCCCGTCAAAAGTGATCAATGCCTATGTCGGATGGGCGACGGGGTCGGCGATGAAGAAGAAGGTCACCATCGTGTACGATACCATGCACGGATCCACGAGGATGCTTGCCCATGCCCTGGCCGAGGGAGCCATTGCGGGAGGATGTGACGTAAAGGTCTTCAACCTCCATGAAGATGAGCGTTCAGAGATCGTAAAGCATATCCTTGAATCGAAGGCTCTCATGGTGGGTGTCCCGACGATAAACGATGTTCCTTACCCGAGCATCGGCGACCTCCTGTACTACCTGAAAGGGCTCCATTTCAACCGGACAGGCGAGCGGTTTGCCCTGACCTTCGGTTCCATGGGCGGGAAGGGAGGTGCCCCGCAGATGGTGGCCGAAGAACTTAAGACCGCCGGGTTCACGGTCACTGATACCATGGAAGTGCTCTATGTTCCTGATGCAGATGAACTGGACACCGCGTACTCGGCCGGTCTTGCCATGGCAAAGAAGATATCGGGGTAATTTCTTACCGGGTACTTCCCCTCATACTCTTCATTTTCAGCCGGGTGCCCGTATCACCGTCCGGGTCTGTCACCGACAGACTGCTGACCCTGGCTGGAATAGGGAAAATCTCCGGCTTCATTCCGACAGGGATATACCGGTGGTGATTGATGTCGTGGAAGAAGTCCGGGGAATGGTTGAGCATGGACTGGTCATCACCCAGGACGTGATGATGGAAAACATATTGCTGAATCTCTACAGAATATGGGAAATGAAGTAGGTATGTTTGAGTTTGGCAGGATTCAATAACCAAAGAAATCCTTATAGTGCAGAAAGATCTCTATCTATATACGAGTTTACTCTCAGACCAGGGAGTGACCTCATTCGCTTATAGATAATAATGGTTATATATCTCCTTTCGCTTCTTATCTTCTAATTCAAACTTACTTTTAATTACCAGGGCATTCTTCTTCAGGTAATACTCAATCAAATGGCATGATGTTACCATCTGGCTTCCCTGATGAAAAACGGTGAAGGAATCAGGTAGTAGTGAATAATGGGCAGAGTAGGCTGTTTAAATTTTAGGATTCGATCCTGGGAATAAAACTAACCGATAAATTGCTCTCGCAGATTACCGTGCCACATAGATAGCGGATGACAAATTGGCCTGTAAGGTAATTCATCTGCCCACTCTCTCTGATATTTATGACTGAACAGATACACATTATTCATATTCATAACCGGTGGGACCTTGTGATAAGAAAATTCGTAACGTGAGGGAACCAGTCCCCGTATATAGTGGGGATACTGAATATCCCCGGCCTGATATCCATGAACCAGAGATCTGCAGATTGTATCCTCGTGCTCATCGTCCTCATCTGGGGCTCATCGTACCTGGCGATGAAATGGGGGATGGAGAGTTTCGGTATCTTCACCCTCATCGGCTTACGATTCTGCATCGCATTCGGTATAGGTCTCCTCCTTCTCTGGAGACGCCTCTCCACGATATATCTCCACACCCTGGTCTCCAGTGCGATACTGGGCCTCTGTTTTTTCTGTGGGTTTACGTTCCTGCTTACCGGTATGAAGACCACCACCACCACGTCAGCCGGATTCCTCATGACGACAACTGTCCTGTTCGTTCCCCTCCTTCAGGTTCTCCTCTTCCGCAGGATCCCGAATCTCATTCTTATCCTCGCTATCCTGCTCAGTATCTCCGGAGTCGGGCTTATGACGCTCCAGGACGGGCTGGCTATCGATCCCGGTGCCTTGCTCTGCCTTGCCGGATCATTATGCTACGCGGTACAGATAGTGACGACAAAATGGGTGCTCAGGGTAGAGAATGCCATCACCATCGGCCTCTTGCAGCTGGGTTTTACCGGCCTCTTCGCACTCGGGGCTGTGTTCCTCTTCGAGATGCCATTCCCGGCAGCGACACCGGCAAGCGGCGTGATAATCATCTACCTTGCGATCTTCTGCACGCTTATCGGATTCGTCCTGCAGACGGTGGCCCAGGAGTATACCTCCCCGGAGCATACCGGCCTCATATACACCCTGGAATCGGTCTTCGCCGCCCTGTTCGGCTACCTGTTCCTGCGGGAGGTGTTGCCGCTGCAGGGATATATCGGGATGATCCTCGTGTTTGCCGGTGTGATAATAGCGGTCTGGTCAGGGAATTCATCCCGGGGAACCACGTATGCCTGATAAATCCGTCGATGGTGTACCGGAACTTTCTACTCTTTGAAATGTATACGTTTTTTAATCTCCTGGCAAATGGAGGAGAAATCTTTTCCTGCATCATGGACTGCCTGGGCGTGTGATCCGATTGCTCCATCTGCGGATTTTAATAAAAAAATGGGTTTTTGTGCTTCCCGGGCCATAGGAATCAAACTTCGGTAATGCTTAATCAGACCGATACAGTGTGGATCCGGATTAACCACCGTATAGGTATCGTCGCCTAATACTTCCTTTGCGTATACTTCAGGAATTCTTTTAGCCCAACGTTCATAGGCAATTACAGGGCGATCAAGTCGGACTGCGTGTTGCATGATGATGTAACCGAGTGGTGATATTGTTCCTTTTGGAAGAGGAAGATCCGGAATCGGGTTTTTATTAAGTCGTTCAGCCCATTCTTCTCTCCAAATCCTAACAGTGGGTCCAAGATTTTTAAGACCCTGTATGGAGAAAAGATCCGGAGCGAGGGGGATAACGAGATAATCAGTACTGATGAGAACAGACCGATTGATCGAACCGAGATTTGGACCTAAATCAACAAGAATGAGAGTAGCTTCACACTTTGCAGCTGCAGTCTGCATAACTCTCCAAAAGGCTGATACAACTCTGAAGGCACGTTCGTGTCTGTCAAGACACCTTGTCCATTGTTGGGTTAATTCATCTTCAAACCGGGAAAGAGAAAGATCTCCCACCAAAAACCATAGGTTGTCGCTGATAGATTCGATATGAGGATCACCGGATATATCCCCGGTTCCTGATAATAACGGCTTGATCCCCCCATAAATGGTTTTATCCTGGTTTTCCCCATCCCAAAATTCTGCGAGACGATCTTCGTTGAGAAAGGCTGCTGAAAGGTTTGCCTGCGGATCCAGGTCTACTGCGAGAACCGGACTTCCCATCTCCGTAAACATCCATGACAGATGATATACGAGAGATGTTTTTCCGACACCCCCTTTGTTATTAAAAAAACCGATTACCGGAACTGTCATAAACGCCTCGAAATGGTGATCAGAACATAACCCGGTCGGATATCCGGATTATAGGGGGGATTGTGATTTTTTTCCAGCTCTGACCGTGCCATTTCTAAACCGAATCCAAATCTCTGGACATATCCAAGTACTTTCATTGCTTCTGCAATGTGGGGATTGCGATAATCGGTGATACCAGGCTCTCCAAAATTTTCTGAATTGACATGGCCGAAAGGACCTCCCGGGCTGATAATTTCAATTCTGTCATCAAACCAGTATAACCGGACTGGTGCATTGGTATGCTCATATGTCCGATGGAGTATCGCATTCCTCGTTATCTGTTGGAGTGCTACTTTCGGGTAATCGGGATATTTTATCTCAATAGGACCATCTGATAGTGAGGAACTCACCGTAATATGTGCTGATATTTTATCATCAAGAATTCTTAACATATCGAGAAGATTTCCGCCTATCTCTTCCTGGTCAAGTATCGGATCCCCGATTTTTATCCCATTGATTCGAATGAACTGAATATATGCTCCGGGGAGAAATCTCCTTGGATCTTTGCCCAGAACCAGAACACCCAGATTTGTTGGATTTTCGTTAATATCAAGAAATCTGAGTGACTTCATCTGATCGACAGGTCTTCTATGGTTCTCGGCACGTGTATCCGGGCCGACTGCTTGGGGAAGATATTCACGAATAAAGAAATTTATATCAAGATCTTCGATTGTCGCCCCGTATGCAGGCTGAAGATCATACGGCTGATCGCCGGATCTCCTCTTCTCTGAGAGGCGTATTTCTTCTTCTGCAGTTGCAATGCCTCTTCGTGGGCCTACTCTGATCCAACATACTCCTTTATACCGGACAGGTGGATCCAGGGAAGGATAAACAGTAACTACGGCAATAGTGCAGCCATCTATGATATGCTTTGCAACCACCATAGTTGGAAAAGGGATGATATTTCCATCATCCTTCATCTTTGATAAAGTTAACAGCAGTTCATCGGTTATGGGAAGGTTTGCAGAGTTGCCATCATTTTTTACTCCGATGAAGAGAACTCCGGGTTTTCCATAATTTGGAAGATCATTGGCAAAAGCGCAAATGGCCTGATGAATTTTTTCTTTATCTTGTATCGACTCCTTTCGTTCTGAGCGATCTGATTCTGTATCCTGAAGTAGTTCATGTAATTCTTGTTCGCTTAGAGGAGTTTTAAGGACATTTGAGCTCATACTACTACTTCTAGTTCATTACAAATCAGATTATTCCTATTCATAACCTGTTATACCTTGTCATAAGAAAATCCGTAGAATGCCATCAGCATCGGCCTCTTGCAGCAGGGTTTTACCGGCCTCATACACACCCTGGAATCGGTCTTCGCCGCCCTGTTCGGCTACCTGTTCCTGTGGGAGGTGTTGCCGCTGCAGGGATATATCGGGATGATCCTCGTGTTTGCCGGTGTTATAATAGCGGTCTGGTCCGGGAATTCATCAGGCAACCCCAGGCAGACCGGATGAGTCACCGGGGGAGATCTCGCCCGAAAAAAGGATGGTAGCGTTATATCCCGGCAACTCCAGCTGCATCCAGTACACAGGTCGTCGTGTTGACCGGCTCCTCTGCCGGAACGTACCTGCTGACGATCTCTTCATACCCACTCATGCCTCCGTCTGCCGGTTTCTCTTTCAGTTTCTCAAGGGCATCATTAAAACCTGAAACCAGGCTTTCTGGCGTATCCTTGTTGAAGGCGTAATAGAGCGGTACTGATTTGAGCCTGTACACGACCGGGTATTCACCGGAGTTCCCGGTTACCTTTCCTGCCAGGTATTCTCCGGCGATATCTCCGTACATGATGAGATCCACGGTTTTGTCATCAAGCATGCCGAGTAGTGAACGATAGTCAGGACGGGTTATGATCCGGTCATCCGGGATCCCGAGGTTTTTGAGTCCTTCTGTCGCACTGTCATTCGTGATAACGCCGAAGGTGTATGGCTTGAGGTCATCTGTGGTATTAATCGAGATATTACTCCCGTTCGATGCAAAAAATGCCCAGTTATACGTGTAAATCGGGCCTGCCCAGCTGAACAGGTCTTCTCTTCCCGGGGTTCTTTCGGCTGAAAAGAGGACATAACCCGGTGTCGTGAGGACCTTGTTGTATCCTTCTGTCCAGGGAACAAACCTGATGGCATCAGGGGTGATATTTTCACCGGTTTCACCGCTGATTGCGTACAGAAGGTCAACGGCTATGCCGGAGGGGGTCCCGTTATCCAGGTAATTGAACGGGGCAACCTCTTCGGTAAGGTACTGCAGGGATCCCATTCCTGGCACCTCTTCTCCGGTCACCGGAGCGAGTATTCCGACGAACAGGATAACGCCGAAGACGGTAAGGACAGGGAGGC
>JAJRBL010000037.1 GCA_028679485.1 Methanospirillum sp.
GAAGAATGCCTCCCGGCTTTCTTCTCTAGCTCCTACTGCCGTTACGGCAGTAGTCGCTCATCCAAAAGGCAACAATTAGACTTTTTTTTGAGGCTGAAATGACCTTCAGAGGCACAAAATAACGTCAATAATGCCTTCGTTCCAAAACAGTACTCTGTAATTCGCCAAAAACCGCGAGTATCCGGAAACCGGTTTTTCAAAATGGGCTCCGATTGGCAAACGGGGAGTTTTACGAGGAGATTGCTTTCTGAAGGAAAGTAAGTGCCGGAGAAGACGAAGTCTTCGACTGCACTTATTTTCCAGAGGGAGTGTAAGTCTCCCCACCTCCAACAGGGGGAAGTTATGGATAATTCCGGCGGGGACGGCGAAACCTGGACTGTACCGGGAAAGATTGAGAAGATGCGGTAAAGAAACAGATGGGACTCGTCCGGAACATGCGGGATTACCTGTAGACAGGTCTTTTGGAGATCTCCGTTTCACCGACAGGGAAGATCTCAGATATAAAATTCACTAAACATTTCGATACGCTTTTGTAGATAATCACACTATTTTTAATACGAAAATGAAAATTCGTATCAAATTGATCTGTATCCATATCGGAATACTGTTTTTAATACTCATCTGTGTATCATCGGCGGGCTGCATCAAACAGGTCCAGGGACATCTTGGCCAATCCGGCAATTCCACAGAATCTGACAACGAGCATGCGCCTGTTACAGTACAGGTATTGGAATCGGACAACCCTGCAGGCCCCGTAAAGGAGGCGGACACCCAGGTAACAACGACAACTCAGCTCCCGAGTTCTGCGAGTACTATTGATCCGATCTATCCCGCTGAACACTTTCGGACCATCAGGAATCTGACTGAAAAAAATGGTGAGAACGTGACGCTCCCGACACAAAATGCATGGAGTTCACGAACACCCCTGTATACCCTGCACTACTCTCCCAGATACGATGCCAGCGCAATACTGGTGAATGTGACCCATGGTCCGCTGGTTATCATCTTCAAGGCGACACCGAAAATAAATGATCCGCGTGTTTCATTTGCTGATGTAACGGTCAGGGAACTTCCGGGAAAAGGAATTGTGGCGGAAGAGCGGATTGATCATTACCCCTCCGGTTCGAGTAGTGGGGATGAATCTGATAGTGGCAAGAGTTCCAGTGGTGCTGAAAGCAGCAAAGGGCCTCTTGATTTCGGTGAAAGCAATCAAAAACAAATCGTCATCTACAAGGAAAGCTCGTATCACATCAACGTGTATGGCAACCAGATCGATGTGGACATATCAGTCTATACCGGGGATTCTGGTGTAATGACTTCCGGCAATATACAAGAAACAATATCTTCCGGAGCAGCTCCCGAAGAAGGAGAGACATTCTGAAAATCCCACGTGAGAAAAAGAGTGATTTTTTATTCTTTTATCCTAGGATTGAAAAGGATCGTTATTTTTTTCCAAGATCTGGTTCAAAAGATTGCTAGAGATATTTTCCATGAACAAATTCCTGACTATATTCATCAAGGATATATACTGGATCAATGTCATCGAATTTATCAGGATAGATCGCTTTTGCAGCATATACCAATCCAATCACTGCGCGGGGACTGGAGCCCAGGTTCCCATCCAATACGTAAACACGATGATTTTTTACAGCAGATATTGTCGAATATCCAGCCCTGTTCATAATCCTCACCCTGACAGAACTCAGGTTTTCTCCTTTTGCAGGGTCTGTTGCAAATTTGATTATCACATCCGGGTTTTGCGCAATTACCCATTCCGGACTGACTGTTGCCCAGTCCGAGGTATGATTTCCATAAATATTCCGTACATGTAATGCTTCGAGATACTGCCCACCTGCACTTCGCTCTGTCATAACGGAGTAATCTGAATAAGCTTCTGCGTACACCCTCAGGGGATATCCTGTTGAATTCTCCGGAAGTCGTGATTCTACAAGAGAGAGATACCTCTTATTAAAATCTATAAAATGGCGTGCTTTATCCTCATTCCCGGTCAGTAACCCGAGTGCCGACGTATCGGATAAAAGACTGTTGAGCCGGTAGGCATCGCAGTTCACAACGGTGACATTGGCATTCTGTAGTTTATCGAGATTCCTTGGTTTCGATGTTGAGTAGGTGACCATCACATCCGGCTTCAGGGCAAGAATGGTTTCCACGTCGGGAAATAACCAGTCCCCAATGCTCGTTGCATGAGGAAATTTTTCCTGTAAATAGGGTTTATTCATTGCCAGATCCGTGACACCCACAATTTTGTCGTCAGCACCTATGGCATTGAGAAGTTCTGTTGCATCATCATTCTGGCTGATTATCCGGTTTACAGCACGATCAAAGTGATAGACATCTCCTGTTGAATCTGTGATATTAATAGAGGAAAGTGTTGCAGGGGACCTCTCCGAAACCTGTTGAATTCCGGAGGTCTCAGTTCCAAGGCACCCGGCTGCCATTGTCAGAAGGAGGCAGATCATGGAAATAAAAAAAAATAGCCGGCATTGATTGAAAAAAAACATTTCAGTGTCTCCGGGATTTTTTTGAGGGAAAAAGGATATTATATCTAGTTAACTATCGGAATTTCCGTCTTGGCAAATGTGCGTTTCCCCTGTTGATCGGTCATCTCCACGATGAGAGTCTTGCCAATATTCGAACTCTGGTTCCAGTACGAAGAGGTATACGATACATCAGGTTGAAGGAATGGGCCGGTATGATATGGCGGTTTAATGTACGCGATGTCCCCGGCAACAAAGGCGGAAACTCCTGCTGATCCTGTGGTCTTCATCCATGCTGTTCCTGCTGCATTTGTAATCGTTGATCGGTTCACTACTTCCGTCGTCCAGTACGTTCCGATATTGCTGCTTCCACGGATAGTTAGTCTGACATCTTTTATAGCAATAGGATCTCCACCGATATGTTCGATTGTTATCCCGTCCGTAATACTGTACGTTCCCCGTATTGTAGCCTGAGGTGATTTCTCGTTTGCGGAACCCATACCTCCGGCAAATGCTGATACAACTGCAGCAATCAGGATGGTGACCACCAGCATCAGCATCACTCCCACAACAGGAGATACTGCATGATCGTTTACTGCTCTCATTGTTATCCCTCCACGATAATATCCTTGTCAAAGATCAGTTTCCCCGAAGGAATGTGCATTATACTCAGATGGACAGTATCTCCGCTTCTCAGCAGCAGCCACTTCTTTCCCAGAACTGCCTGAATCGGGTCAACATCAGTATCAATGGTATAATAGCCCGCTTTTGTCGTATACTGGAAGCGCGTGTCAGGAGTCACACCATAATTGACCGGTGTAACTCGCATAAAATTACCGGCAACAAGTGTGTAGTTACCGAACATCTGATCCGGGTAGTAGTTCTGGTTCGGGCCTTTGGATGAGATGGTAGTTGACTGATTTACGCCAGCCCCATACCCGAGAGGGGATTGAAAGAGAATTCCCTCAACGGGGTATCCTGATGCTCCGGAATAGTAATGTGTATTCGAAATACTGCCAGCAGTCGTGTTTGGCCCGGTAACAATGATTTGGGTGGTATTACCTGGATCTAACGCAGCTTTCCACGTAAACGTCATCCTTATGTCCTTTGTAGGGATCGGGTCGCTGACCGAATTCGTTTTGAATTCAAAAAAGCTTGCCCCGCCCCAGTAGCCGTCATTACTGATTCTTGCCGTTGCATCTAAAGTAGGGGCTTTTTTCTGACCTGCGGCCAACCCCCCCGAATACGCGCTCACAACCGCTGCGATAATAATCGTAACCACCAGCATCAACATAACGCCGACGACCGGAGAGACGCCATCGTCTCTGGACTTTTCGTAAGGACACATCATAACACCATTGTCAGTTTTACAAGATGCACATACAATATTCATACATCTGTTACTTTTCGTAATACTCGATGCTATAAAACTATTTGTTTTTACGTTTTTTTTACAACAAAAATACAAAAACATAGTTTTTTTTAATACTGCGAAAAAATACAGTACTAATACGGATATTTGCCGGGATACCGGGGCATCATGTTTCAGGACTATCTTGTTGTAATTCCATGTGCGTTTCTGCTCGTCGGACTGAGCGGGCTCTTTACTACTATTAAAAATATGACCCATCCGGTAAATGACCCGCTTCCGCCAGTAATGGATCATCCAAAACAAGTAGTGCCCAAAAAGGAGCTCCCGACAATGGATATGAAGACCGCACGGGCTGCCCTTGATACAATATTTGCATACCTCGCGGAGCCTTCGTGGGGAGGCGTCGCGTCCTTTGGTGCGGTCATTGCAATAGCACTGGTCTCCGGCTTCGTCGTGATGCTCATCGATCTGCCGCTCCCTGCGATGGCCGGTCTGGGGGCAGTCTCCCTTGCCGCCGCCGGTCTCTCCGTAAAGACCCTGATGGCCAGGTGTGCTTCGGGTGCCTGGATCCCGGAGAGAATATCGTGGAAAACAAGCGACACAGTCTCTGCCCCGGCGCAGGAATCATTCATTAACAGGGAATCCGTTGAGTCAGTGCACGCCGCAACGCTTCCTGATGATGCCACTCTTGCCACACTAGAGCGTTACTGGGTTGTCGAACCCTATTCCTATGTAAAGATCGAGCGGGTAAGGAATGAGGGATTCACATACATCGTAGTTGAACCCGCCATCTCCCAGAAAGAGAAGACGATCCTGATGGAGACCTATGCACACCTCCGGGATATCATCATCTACGACAACACGGAGAAAGGCAAGGATGACCGCATTGATCCGGTTGCGGTGGCAAGGATTATCCGGCAGTTTGATCCGGATATTACAGAAGAACGGGTAGCGATCCTGATGTATTATATCAAACGGGATCTCTCCGGCTACGGTCCGCTCGAAGTCCTCATGCGGGACCCGGCACTGGAGGATCTCAGCTGCAATGGCCACGATCTCCCGGTCTTCATCTTTCACAGAACCTATGGCAGCCTCCCGACCAGCATCTATTTTACCGAAAGCGAACTGAACCAGTTCGTCCTGAAGCTTGCGCAGAAAGCCAACAAGCAGATGTCGCTCTCCAATCCAATGGTGGATGCAACCCTGCCGGATGGTGCCCGTATCCAGATCACGTACAGCGAAGTGGTCTCAACCAAGGGGAGTTCATTTACGATCCGCAAATTCCGTGCCGAGCCTATGACCCCGCTCGACTTGATCCGGTTCGGCACGTATGATGCACAGACCCTCGCGTTTCTCTGGCTTGCCATCGAACACCGGAAGAGCCTCCTTGTTGTCGGGGGTACAGCAAGTGGCAAGACCTCGATGATGAACGCAGTCTCGCTGTTCATCCCGCAGAATGCAAAAGTAGTGTCACTTGAAGATACCCGTGAGATCCAGCTGCCACACAAAAACTGGCTCCCAACCCAGACCCGGGAACTGAACGCAGAAGGGATCAAGGGCGATATCGATCTCTTCTCCCTCCTGAAGGCCTGCATGCGGCAGCGACCGGAGTATATCATCGTTGGCGAGGTCCGGGGCGTTGAGGCCCAGACGCTCTTCCAGGCCATGAACTCGGGTCACTCCACCCTCTCGACCATCCACGCCGGGAGCGTGTACGAGGCAATCAACCGCTTGACCCACGACCCGATTAACGTCCCTCCGGTGATGTTCCAGGCTCTCGACCTTGTGGTAGTTCAGTCTATCTACACGCTTGGGAAGACGAGGATCCGCCGCTGCCTCTCCATCCATGAGATTGAAGTCACGAAAAGCGGGGAGATCAATCCCATTCTCTTGTTCGACTGGGATATCCAGAATGATACGTACAAGAGGCACTTTACCAAATCAAAAGTCCTTGACGAAATCGCCTTCCACTGCGGGTGGGGTGCAGAAGAACTGGAACACCAGCTCAGGAAGCGTGAGGAGTTCTTCACATGGGCTCTTGAAGTGGAACCGCCAACCCTCAGGGACCTCGCAAATGCCATTCACGATTTAGGTGACTAATCCGTGTTCCTGCCTCCCGCATTGAAAAGAGCTGAGAAGAAACTGACCGATTTTGAGATGATGATCCACGGCAGCAACCTGCGCTCGGTTCTCCGGTCGGCCCACCTTTCCGTAACTGCTGAGGAATATCTCAGGACTGTCCGGGTCAACCTCGCGGGTACGCTCGTGATGTTCTTTACCCTCTATTTTATTTTCCTGATCAGCGGGTTTGAACTGGAGATCTTTGGGTTAACGACATCCGGAACACTGCTATGGATTCTGTTATTCATGCTGATCGTGCCCGGTCAGTATGCGATGCAGATGTATTACCCGCAGATCATCGCGCATGGCCGGAAAAGCCGGATTGACCTTGACATGCCCTATGCGATCTCCTACATGCAGGCCCTCTCCACGACCATGCCCCCGTATGAGATCATCCGCAAGGTATACGAAGAGCACGACATGTTCGGTGAGATCTCAAAAGAGTTCGGTATGATCGTCAGGGACGTAGAGCTCTTCGGTGACGATCTTGATGCGGCCATGAAGAACCTGCAGCGCACTACACCCTCCACAAATCTCCGCGATTTCCTCAATGACCTCTCGATCGTATTCGACAGTGGGGGAAATGTCACCACATATCTCGGAGCTAAAACCGAATATTACCGGGACCAGGCAAAACAGGAACTCGAACTGGTCTTAAAGACCATCGAGATCATGGCCGAGGTCTATGTGACAGCTTTTGTTGCCGGGCCGATCGCACTCATCATCATGGTCGTTGCGCAGGGGATGACCAACTCTTCGGACATGGCGTGGATCCTCCCGATGATGTATATCTGTATCCCGGCAGGTGCAATCGTTCTCATCTGGATCCTCTCCATGATGCTTCCTCCGGAGAACTTAGAGATTTCCCGCAAGGAGACCATCGAACACGATTTTGGATCCAATATGCCGGGATCCAATGAGAAGGCCCTTTCAGAAGAGGATCCGAAAAACAAGGAGTTCTACCAACGGATTGCAGCAAACAAGCGGCGGAATTATTATCTTGGCCTGCTGCGTCATCCGTTCAGGACATACATCCGGAGTTACTATTACGGTCTGGGTCTCGGCATACTCTTTGCCGGAATCATTGCCCTGTTCTGGCTCAGCGGGGGCCTTGATCCCCTGATTCCCCATGACCGTATGGAGGCAGTTATCAGCCTGATCATTATCGCTTTCATGGCACCGGTTGCCCTCTCTTACGAGGGACGGCGCTGGTATGTGCAGAACATCGAAGCCCACCTGCCGGATTTCCTCAGGGAACTCTCGGATATGAAAGATATCGGGATCACCCTGCACGAGGCCATCCAGCGGATCTCCGGGGCGAAGCTGGGAGTACTAAGTTCCGAACTCTCGGTTGCCTCACGGGATATCGAGTCAGGAGCCTATGTCAATTCGGCGCTGGTAAAGATGGAGGAGCGTATCGGTCTTGTTTCCGTGAAACGTGCGATCTCGCTGCTCGTGCGGGCCAGCGAGATCACCACGAACCTCCGGCAGATCTTCATCATCGCAATCACCGATTTCGAATATTATCTCCGGCTGAAGCGTGAACGATCAAACACAACGATCATCTACGTGATGATCA
>JAJRBL010000038.1 GCA_028679485.1 Methanospirillum sp.
GCTGTTCTCCAGCCGCATCCTCATAGCATATGCCAAAGGTCCTGGAGAAATGGTCTCCCAGGTGATGAACCGTCCCGATCTGAAGGGTTCTCCCGTCAGGCATGATGGTGTCCACGGCTATAGTGTAATCAGCCCCCGGGAACTTGTCCCAGTCAGGCCTCTTCGAGATAAGAACCGGGATATTGAGAAGATCGTAAAATTCCCGGTACCTGGCTATTGCATCCTCGACCTGTTTCTCGGCCTCATCCCAGGTTGCATGGACCGTGTGTGCCTCTTTGAACGAGGTTATCTCCCGGAGACGGATCAGCGGACGGGTATGTTTCGTCTCGTACCTGAACGTATTGACGATCTGGTACACTTTGATGGGCAGGTCTGCATGGGAGCGGATCCAGAGTGCATACATGGGGTATATGGCAGTTTCACTGGTCGGCCGAAGTGCCAGTTTCACATCAAGCGGACTCGTCCCCCCGTGGGTAACCCAGTATACCTCCTCTTCGAACCCCTTGATATGCTCGGCCTCTTTCATGAACTCATTTTCTGGTATCAGAAGCGGGAACAGGGCTTCCTCGTGATCCCGGTCAAGTAAATCCCTGAGAATATTGTATACCCGTTTCCGGATCCCAAAACCGAACGGAAACCATACATACAGTCCTTTTACCGGGTATCTGACGTCCATAATCTCCGCACGCCAGAGAATATCATTGTACCATGCCGAGAAATCAGATTTTTGAGGGAGCGCTGCTTCCTGTTCCTCCATTCATAAGCTCCTACGTCACCAGTTGTAAGACCGCCGGCGTGATAAATGCCTCTATACATGCAGCGATAGCAACAAACGGAATGATATACCTGATAAAGATGCCTCCGAGCCGGGTTGCCTCCCCTGAAGCGAAACCATTACCGGAGAGATCCTGCCAGACTGCATCTCCGAGCATAAGCCCGAGTGCCCCGGAGGTGATCACCGCCGGGATCTCAAAGATTCCATGAGGGATAATGGAGGCAAGAACAGCAATATCTCCTGCATCCTTACGGACCACCTCCAGGATACCGCCGATAATAAGCCCGTTCAGTCCGAGGATCAACACGGGTACAATTCCAAGCAGGGCACCCCCGATAAAGATAATGGCACATGCCTCAAGGTTATTGAGAAAGAGCTGGACTGCCATCATCCAGGGCTCATCGTCGATGATATCGTTCCCTACCATCTCCTCGAACAATACCAGCAGCCTCTCTCCGAACGAGGGATCCGATTTTGATATGATAAAACCGAGAATCAGCCCGCCAACCAGTATAATCGCAGAAATAACAAGGTACCGCGATATTTTCACTGATTCAGACATAGAGCACCATCCGCATCATATCACGGATACCGGGAGCCATCCCGACCATGATCATCGCCAGCACGATGAGATACCATATCCCCGATGCCCCATCCCTCCGGTAGAGCTCCAGAATATATATGCCGGGGATGAGCACGATAAGTTTCAGCGGGAACATGACAAACGCCGTTCCGGTCAGTTCTATCAGGGCTGAACCCACCACGTGCTGCTCGTTGTACATGACCGGGTGCAGATCTATGCCAAATGACGTTGCACTGGCGTCCAGCATATGACCGAATATCAGTATCTGGTAGAGGCGATCCTTCAGGTATTCCCAGCGGAACAGGTACCGTATGATAAGATACAGTACTGCCGTTGTAACTGATGCCATTCCCAGTATCGCGGCAGCAACCAGGAGATCAAGGTGTGCATTTGTCAGGCCGAACCATACGAGGAATGCAAGGGTGACCACTGCCAGGATACCGCCGCAGGCACCGAATGCAGTCCGGAAAGAGGGGATAACAGCCCGCACTTCAAGGTAGTTGGTGACGATGAGTGCCGGTAATGCTATTGCCAGGATCAGGAAGAAGATGAGAGGAGTGGTGAACAAAACATGCAAGTCCGAGGTGATAATCCCGGTATCCTCCACAACCCTGAGCAGCCCGCCGAGGACAATCCAGGGAAGCAGGGCAAAGACAAAATTCCTGTCAATAGCGATCTTATACGATACAAGCCACCGGTAAATAAGCCAGACACAAAGGATGAGGATAAGAGCATAGGTCAGCGTATCCACCAGGGTGTAGGGCTGGCCATACCGGATGGGATCTATGTAATATTTGTATATGAATTCCCTAATCATGTGTTGAGAACTCCATGACTCCAGACCCGGTACAGATATTACGGCCTGATGGCTTTAACAAATCGAGATGGACCCAGCTTCCGCGGGACGTTTTGATCGGCCATCAGGCTATTGAACAGCTTCCTGATATCATCGCTGATATCAGGCCGGGCAGGTCGGTTCTTATCATATGCGGGGGAACAACCCGCGAGGTTGCAGGCGAGAGTGTTGCTGCCGTGCTCAAAGACCGGTATGAGATAACCAGGTTTATCGCCGGCAGACTTGACTCGTCTACTCTGGATGCATGTGCACAGGCTGCAGCCCGCACTGACTTCCTTATTGGTGTCGGCGGGGGGAGGGTTATTGATTGTGCCAAGATCGTCTCGTATAACCAGGGCAAACCATTCATCAGTATTCCTACCGCTGCATCTCATGACGGAATAATATCAGGAAGGGCAACCCTTCCGACAGAGAATGGAAGCGTTTCGGTGGGGGCTCATCCCCCGATAGCCATGATTGCCGATACCGGTATTATTGCAAAGGCGCCCCACCGCCTTATGGCATCGGGATGTGCCGATGTCATCTCTAATTACACTGCCATTCTTGACTGGGAACTCGCCCATAGGATCAAAGGGGAACAGATTAGCGAGTATGCTACTGCCCTCTCGAAGATGACCGCCGAGATCCTGGTGAAAGATGCAAACCTTATAAAACCGGGTCAGGAGGAGGCTGCATGGATTGTCGTAAAAGCGCTGGTATCATCCGGAGTTGCAATGAGTATCGCCGGATCATCACGCCCGGCATCTGGAGGTGAGCATAAATTCGGTCATGCACTGGAGAGACTGATGCCAGGAAAAGCATTGCATGGAGAGGCATGCGGTATCGGGTCTATCATGACCATGTACCTCCATGGAGGTGACTGGCGGGAGATCAGGTCATCACTTGCACGTATCGGTGCACCAACCACACCCCGTGACCTGGGAATACCTGATGAAATTATCGTGGATGCCCTGATGCAGGCACGGGAGATAAGACCGGAACGGTTTACCATCCTTGACATGGGCCTGACCAGGGAATCGGCTGAATATCTTGTCAGCATGCTGTATGAGGAATAACTATGGAACCCAAAAAAACAAGGGTTACGATCGTCGGATCTGCATATGCGAAACCAGGGACACAGTTTGTCTACCAGGGCCGTATAGACCGGTGTGAATCATGTACCATTGCACGGGTATGTCATAATCTTGAATCCGGCCGGAGAGATGAAGTCGTGGCTATCAGGGCTGCAACTCACCCCTGCCCGGTTCATCATGAGGGAGTGACCACCGTTGACGTGGTTGAAGCCCCTATAGATATCAGAATTCCATCGGATTTGGTCAAAAAGAATACCACAATAATCGTAAAATTTCCAGACTGCGATGAGGCTTGCGAGACTTGGGCATCATGCCATCCTGCCGGGATTGTAGAGGGTCAGAAGTATATTATCACCGAAATTTTCGACGATGAGCCGGTTGCATGCAGATCCGGACCATCCCCTATCCTGGTCCGGATTATACCTCTTCCTGAAGGATTGCCCCGGTACACTCCGTAATTTTAAAGCCGGATAACAAATGAACGTGCGCATTGAAAATGGCCATTCAGAAGAGATTTCAGATTATGCGCCTTTTTTTATCTTCCCTTTAATAAAATATTCCCATAATCTATATCCAATACCGGGTGAAGATACCTCATCATTGTACTAAGGTGATAGAGTGCAGAAAGAAGAACTTTTACATTTACACATGCTTTTTATTCATGTAAGGAAGTACTACGAAACCATCACCAACGAGGAAATTCCAACAGAGCGGTATAATACTCTGCACATTTCTCCAGTACACATACATAAAAATAAAAAGTCTCACAAAGAGGCTATTCTGGTCCTCGGACAAGAGATCGTCGATCATATCAACAAGAAACCTGTAGCGATAAACTTTTCGCAGGAAATGGTTACTCCCGAGATAGCGGTTGAGAACTGACTCCATGGACATCACGCCCGCCTGCCGGGAGATCATCTCTCTCCTTCTTACATCTCCTCCCGAAGAGCGGGAATTACGCCGTATTGTTAAAATAACCTGTAAAAAGTACCATCTGGACGTAGTACCCCGTAACTCGGACATTCTATCCTGTGCAACTCCGGACGAACGCAGGTTAATCAGGCCGGTTTTACAGGTAAAACCCTCGCGAACACTCTCCGGTGTTGCTCCGGTTGCGGTTATGACCTCTCCGGCACCCTGTCCTCATGGGATCTGTCTCCCCTGTCCGGGAGGCCCTGAGCACCCATATCATTCTCCACAGAGTTACACCGGAGGGGAGCCGGCTGCCAGGAGAGCATTTGCCCACTCATTTGATCCCTATAACCAGGTGACTGCAAGGTTAACCCAGTTCGAGGAACTGGGGCATCACGTGGACAAAGCAGAACTGATAGTAATGGGAGGCACAATGACCGCCCGTGAGCCATCCTACCAGGAATGGTTCGTCTCCGGATGTATCAGGGGTATGAACGAATACGAGGCCGGATCCCTGCCTGATACGACACCTGAGGAGATATTTGCCAGGAATGAGACTTCTTCTGTCCGATGCGTGGCAATTACCTTCGAAACAAGGCCTGACTGGTGCCACCAGGAACACATTGACCGGATGCTCGACCTGGGAGTTACAAAGGTTGAACTCGGAGTGCAATGCCTTGATGACCGGATTCTTGAAATTAACCGGAGAGGATGCACCGTTACGGATGCCGTTACTGCAAACACCCTGCTTCGTGATGCAGGTCTGAAGGTCGGTTTCCATATGATGCCGAACCTTCCCGGATGCACATGGGAAGAGGACCGGGAGATGTACCATACCCTGTTTACTGATCCCAGGTTCAGACCTGATTTTCTCAAGATATATCCCACTCTCGTCACACCTGGTTCCGGGATAGAAGAACTCTGGAAAAACGGAGAATATACCCCGTACGACGAAGACAGGCTGATAGATCTCGTAGCCGGGGCAAAATCAGAAATTGCACCATACTGTAGGTTGCAACGGATCCAGCGTGATATACCAGCAGACAGGATCGTCGCCGGTTCAAGGCATTCGAACTTCCGCGAACTGGCAAAGAAACGGCTGACAGAACAGGGGAAGGAATGCCGGTGCATCAGGTGCAGGGAGATCGGCCGACGACAGGCGGAAGGAGAGCCCGAACTGCATCTGCTCCCCTATGATTCCTGCGGGGGGAAGGAACATTTTATCTCGTATGACTCCGGGGATTCGCTCATTGGATTTGTGCGACTGCGGTTTCCGAAAGAGCCCTGGAGACCGGAGACACTCGATGCGGCATTCGTCAGGGAACTGCACGTATACGGAATGGTTGTTCCTATCGGACAGGAAGGAAAAGGAGAAGAACTCCAGCATCGCAGATACGGTACAAAACTCCTTTCAGAGGCGGAACACCTGGCAGCAGAAGCCGGATACGCGAAGGTTGCAATAATGGCGGGAATAGGGGTCAGACCGTACTACCACAGGCTTGGATATGAACGTGAAGGTCCATATATGGTAAGGGATCTGGAGCGATGAAACCGGCAACCCGCATGTTCATAAGGCAGCGATTTACCAATTATTATGAAAAAACGAGGATTACTCCTCCATCCTCTCCTGAACAACGGGAATTCGGTTTTATCTTTTTTGACGATACCTATCCTGAAGATATCAGGATGAGACGGCATATCGGGTTTTCAGGAGGAGAAGAGATGCAGGAATATATCAAAAATCTCGTTCCTGCCCATTCCTATTACTCGACGGCTTACTACCGGACTCCCCAGGCACCCACTATGGGAGACAAGGAATGGCTGGGTGCTGATCTTATCTTTGACCTTGATGCAGATCATATCATGCGGGGATCTTATGACGGGATGCTCCGCCGCATCAAGGAAGAGACGGTGAAACTCTTGGATATTCTTGAAGGTGAACTCGGGGTGGACATGAAAACTGTAGGGCTGGTCTTTTCAGGCGGCCGCGGATACCATGTCCATGTCAGGGAACTGGGATTTCGTGACTTTGGGCCACAGGAACGGAGAGAACTCATCGACTACCTCTGCGGAACAGGAATCAGCCCCTCTATCCTTCTGAGGGACTGGAGTGCGGAACGGAAAGGCTGGCATGAACGATACCGGCAGGTCTTGATACGGTATCTGACAGAAATGGCTGCAAAACCGGATGGGGAGATGAGATCTGAACTCTCTTCGCTCCGCGGAATCGGCCAGGTTACCGCAGAACGATATACTGCAATGATCCCGGGGCTTCTCCAGTCGCTTGCAACCGATCCCTCATCCATTCTTCTTCGCGATCAGACAGTCAGGACCGTTTTAAATACCCTGGTTTCTGATCGGGAAAGTCCCATGCTCCCCCTTATCCACGAAGCAGCGGTACAGGCAGACGAGCCGGTTACCACCGATACAAGACGGCTTATCAGGCTCCCCGGTTCGCTCCATGCCAAATCAGGCTTTAAATGCATGTCACTTGAACCGAAGGAACTTCCTGATTTCGATCCCCTTATTGATGCCGTGGCATTTGGCGACCGGGAGATCCTTATCGATTCCAGGAACGAATATACCGTAACATTATCAGGATCAGACTATAACATTCCGAAAGGTACGACAAGGGTCCCGGAAGCCGTGGCTGTCTTTCTTCTCTGCAGGGGTATGGCCGAGATAGGAGGTGGACAGACGGGTGCATCTTGATGAGATTAGAACCATCCTCCTTGAGGAACGGGACAGCGGAACACTTTCAACCATTCCCCATGACCTGTTTGAAAGAACGGGGAAGGAGATCCAGGCTCTGCAGCAGCAACTCTATGCCATGGAGGATCCCTTCTCTGACGAGGCTCAAATCCTCATAGAACAAGTCTCAAGTTCCCGTTCAACGGTTGAGGATCTCTTCAAAACGAGGATTGAAAAGGTTGTGGCTCTCGCTGAAAGCCAGGCGGATGGATCGTACATCGAGCGGGAAGAGCTGAAGGTTCTCATCCCTGCGGAACTTGAGATGTTCAACCGCATCGTGGAATCGATCAGGAAGTGTCATGCCAGTCTTATTGACTGGCGGACATCAGTGGCTCCCCGACTCGCGGAACCGCAGGCAGATTCTTCTCTTCACGGGCAGGAGGATATATTTGATGCAGAGGAGGCTGAACGCGCAGAAGAGACCCCTGCAGCCGTAATTGAGAGGAAAACACCTGCAGAACAACCTTTTACATACAATATTGTCCAGGCACTCTCCAGCATGGAACCGTTCATGGGTATTGACGGTCGTACCTATGAACTCGCAGCCGGGGATATCCTGACACTTCCCTCAAGAAATGCCCAGGTTCTTGCGGAACGCGACATAGTCTTAAATATAAATCCGGGCTAATGATGTAGGTATTCTATAGAAGAGGAGAGGCCAAATCATGAAGATGCCAACGAAATTCCGCACATATTGCCCCTTTTGTCATAGTCACCAGGTGCACGAAGTAGAAAAGGTAAAGAAAGGAAAAACAACCGGTCTGCACTGGATTGACAGGCAAAAAGCCCGGAGAGGGCGTGTCGGTAACATGGGTAAATTCTCCAAGGTTCCCGGAGGAGACAAACCGACTAAGAAAGTAAACATCAGGTACAGATGTAGTGCATGCAAGAAAGCACATTTAAGACCGGGATTCAGAGCAGGTAAATTCGAACTTACGGAGTAAATACAATGGTTCAGGCAAAACGTGAAACAAGAAGTAAATTTGTAAAGGTAAAATGTCCGGACTGCGAGAACGAGCAGATCATCTTTGACCGGGCTTGTACTACGGTAGACTGTATCGTCTGTGGATCAAACCTTGCCACCCCGACAGGTGGAAAAGCACAAATCAAAGCAGAGATTATAACTGCATTTGAGTGAGAGCCTGATGCAGGAGAGAGAGTGGCCTGAACAGGGTGAACTGGTCGTCTGTTCAGTACAGAATGTTAAAGATTTCGTTGCATTCGTCACCCTTGACGAGTACAACAACCGGGAGGGTCTGATCCCTATCTCTGAAATTGCCCGCGGCTGGATAAAATATATCCGTGACCATATCAGAGAAGGGCAGAAGGTCGTATGCAAGGTACTGAATGTCGATTCCCAGAAAGGGCATATTGATCTCTCTCTGAAGGATGTCAATGAACATCAGCGTCGGGATAAAATTCGTGTCTGGAAGAATGAATCAAAAGCACGCAAGTGGATAGGTTTTGCTGCGAAGGCAGCAGGTCGCGAAGATGCAGCACCGGAGATAACCACTGCAATATACCATGAATACGGAGATCTTTACTCTGCATTCGAGGATTTTGTAACCGAAGGCAGGGAAGTAATTAATAAACTGAACCTTGATTCGGATCTTGCTGATGCATTGTATACAATCGGTTCGGACAATGTCAAACTGCCTTCGGTAACGGTGGCAGGAGACCTGTTCCTGCGTTCATCCAAATCCGACGGGGTCAATATTATCAGGCGTGCATTACGGAGTGCCGAACCGAAGGTCGACGGGGCAGAGATAGATATCACCTATCTGGGCGCTCCGAACTACCGGATCAAGGTTACTGCATCTAATTACAAGGATGCAGAGAAGGCACTTGAAAAGGCAGCCAGTGCAGCGACCGGTGTGCTCAAACGTGCCGGGGGCGAAGGAAAATTCAGCCGGAGATCGAAATCCGGGAAGCATGTATGAAAGGGCGTATCAGGTACTGCCCTATCGACCAAACCTATATTCTTTCTGAGATATGTCCCAGGTGCGGACATCCGACAGTAACTCCCCATCCTGCCAGATATTCTCCTCAGGACCGATACGGACGACAGCGGAGAATGGCCAGAAATTATTTTGAGTCCCATAAACCGAGATAACCGGGCAAACCAGGACAATCTTCTTAAATACGAGGATAATGAAATGATGGAAGATATTACTATCAGATTTGATGAATCTATCGCCCCGGAAGACCGGACTGCCCCGGTGCTTATCGAAGGGTTGCCGGGAATCGGTCATGTCGGCAAACTCGTTGCCGAACACATGATCCAGGAACTTGGAGCGGTCAAAATTGCAGAAATAACCTCCATTTATTTTCCGCCCCAGGTTATTATCAGGGAGAACGGGACGGTCAGGCTCTGCAATAATGAAATTTTCCGGTATTCCGGAGAGAATGGAAGTTTCCTGTTTATCGTCGGCGATTTCCAGAGTACTTCCGGCGAGGGACATTACCTCCTTTCCCAGGTATATATTGATATTGCCCACGAGCTTGGGGTGAAACGAATCTATACCATCGGGGGTTACGGAGTAGGACATTTCGTCGAGGTAACCCGGGTTATCGCCGCGATAAACCTGGACAAACTGCGGACCGAGGTCGAGGAGGCAGGTGCAGTGTTCAGTGAGGGCGAACCGGGAGGCGGAATTATCGGGGCTGCCGGCCTGATGCTCGGGCTTTCTGCTCCTCTTGGTATCGAAGGGATATGTCTCATGGGAGAGACATCCGGATACCTCGTGGATCCCAAGAGTGCAGCAACCGTCCTTACTGTACTCAGGAAACTGCTCTCAGTAGATATCGATGATACCAGGCTGACCGAACGTGCCGGAGAGATGGAAGTGGCACTTCAGCGGCTTTTGGAACAGGAGAAGAAATCAGAAGAAGAACTCTCCTATATCGGCTGATATGGACTACGCAGCGGATCTTCATATTCATTCCTGTTTTTCCATGGCCTCGTCACCCCGGATGGTACCGGAGGAGATTATTGCAGGTTGCAGGGTCAAGGGGATATCTATCATAGGTACCGGAGATATCCTTCATCCCGAATGGCGCCGGATGTGGCAGGATACACGGATTCCGGATGACATACTGGTTTTGCCTACCACAGAAGTAGAGGGAGAAGGAAGAGTGCATCACCTGATCCTGCTCCCAGATTATGACTCGGCGGCGGATCTCGCTGACCGGTTTATCCCGTATAGCAAGAACATCTCATCGAACGGAAGGCCACGGGTCAACCTTTCAGGAGAAAGCATCCTGCAGGAAGTCCATGAAGCAGGTGGAATCGGAGGACCAGCCCATGCCTTCACCCCGTATACATCGGTGTATGCCGCCCATGATTCGCTTTTATCCTGCTATGGCAGTGAGACTGTTGACCTCCTGGAACTCGGACTTTCTGCAGACAGTTCCTACGGTGCGGGTATACCTGAACTCAGGGATATCCCGTTTCTTACCAACTCGGATGCCCACAGCCCGGAACCGGCAAAACTCGGAAGAGAGTTTACGGTCCTTGCGATAGAACGGTTTGATACCAGGTCCGTTCTGGGTGCGGTGGGAAAGGGAAACATCAGCTTGAATGCAGGTTTTTTTCCGGAAGAAGGCAAGTATAACCGGACTGCCTGTTCCCGCTGTTTCAGACAGTACCCCCGGGAAGAAGCAGCCAGCCTCAGGTGGAAATGCCCTGAAGACGGTGGCCGTATCAAGGAGGGAGTACGTGACAAGGCATCATCCCGTTCCTCGGGAGTTGGAACGGTGAGGCCTCCCTATCTCCATCTTATCCCCCTGGCCGAGATAATCCAACGCATGTATCATACCTCAAGTCCGAACACGAAAACCTGTAAGGATCTCTACTATGCGTGCATCAGTACATTCGGTGATGAGATCACCCTTCTAACGAGGACACCTCCGGATCGGATCGCATCATTTCACCAGGGCCTGCATGACGCCGTAATGGCATTTCGCGAAGGTAGAATTATTCTTCATCCTGGCGGCGGCGGACAGTACGGCTCATTCGAGATACCAGGTACCTGAACAGTATCCAGGAAACAGTAAAGGAATCATTAAAGGAGTTCCCGATAACCGTATAAGGAATGATCGAGGTTCATCGGGAAATCTGTGCCTATTGCGGCTGTTGTGTCTCGGTTTGTCCGGAAGGGGCATTGGAACTTGTCGATGCCTATCTGGATATCGATATGAATACCTGTAAGAATTGTGGATTGTGTATCCGTGTCTGTCCTCTTGGGGCTCTGGAGGCCAGGAAATGAAGCGCGAATACGATGTCCTCATTATTGGAGGGGGACCTGCCGGTGCGTTTGCGGCGAGGACCTTTGCCGAGAAGGGGCATTCCGTTCTTCTTACCGAGAAAAGACCATCCATA
This sequence comes from Methanospirillum sp., assembly GCA_028679485.1. GTDB lineage: Archaea > Halobacteriota > Methanomicrobia > Methanomicrobiales > Methanospirillaceae > Methanospirillum. The sequence continues at coordinate 11,332 of JAJRBL010000038.1, forward strand.
GGTGCTCCTGTCCGTTGTGCCGAAGGAGTTGGCAAGGAACTCTTCCATGAGTTCTTCAAACCTGAAGACCGGTGGATAGCAGCAGAGATCGAAACGGCCAACATCATAGCTCCGGACGGATTTACCATGGAACTTGAGCCGGCAAAAGCCGGGGCAGAAGTAGGATACGTCCTCCACCGGAAGATCTTTGACCGCGACCTGGTATGGCAGGCTGCAGGAGCCGGGGCTGATGTTCAGGTAAAAACCCGTGCTGTATCGCCGATTATGGACAACGGTCATGTCAGGGGTGCCATGCTTGAGCAGAACGGGCAGGTCCACGAGATCAGGGCTGGTCTTACCATCGCAGCAGACGGGGTCGAGTCGAAGTTCGCCCGCTGGTGCGGTGTCAATACCACCGTCCCCCTCCGCGAGATGGAGACCTGTGCCCAGTATCTCATGACCGGGATCGATATTGATGAGCATACTACCGAATTTTACATCGGTAACGAGAAAGCTCCCGGCGGGTATGTATGGATATTTCCGAAGGGAGAGAAGACCGCAAATGTCGGGATTGGCATCGGTGGAGACAGACCGAAACCCGGAAACAGGCCTATTGACTACCTCAACAGGTTCGTAAAGAAACAGTTCCCTGAAGGAAAGACTATTGAACTGATCGTCGGCGGTGTATCCATTTGCCGCCCGCTTCAGTCAACGGTTGCAAACAACCTCATGATCATCGGTGATGCAGCCCGGGTCTCGGATCCGCTGACCGGCGGAGGTATTTATGCCGCCCTGTATACCGGTAAACTCTCCGCC